>JAICEV010000529.1 GCA_025923975.1 Propionibacteriaceae bacterium | reverse complement strand
GCCGGCGTAGAGGCCGAACTGAAGGCTGTCGAAGCGTATGCCGCGTACCTGCGGACTTATTTTCGTCGTAAACGACTGAAGCACTCGCTTGAGTTCAGCCCCGTGCGGCGTGAGGGCAAGATCATTGGCAAGCGACTGGATGCCGAGGTGATCCCCGCCGGTCGGGAACGTCCAGTCGGTCTGACGGTCTTCTCGGGCGACACCAGGCAGTCGGCGGCGCTGTACGGCAAGCGGAGGTTTGACGCGGTGCTGGCCGATGCCCCGTACGGTGTCGTACACGGCAGCCGGACCGACGTACGCGGAGCAAGCGGTAAGCGAGACCGTTCGGCAGCTGGCTTGATCAGCGAGGCGCTTCCGGTTTGGGCATGGCAGCTCAAGACTGGCGGAGCTCTTGGTTTGTCCTGGAATGCGATTGGCCTGCGCCGGGAACGGCTGCTTGAGTTGGTCACCGACGCAGGCTTGGAACCGTTGGATTTTGGTCCGTACCGCGACTTCGAACATCGGGTCGACTCCTCGATCCGGCGCGACATCGTGGTAGCGATCAAGCCGTGATCCGACGTAGTAGGTACAGGGCGTACGCCGCCACCCAGGCAAACGCCAGCGCTACGGCCACGAACAGGCGGATGCTAAATCCTGGCCCGACGGGAACGCTGAGTACGAAACACACTGCTGCCACAATCCGAGTAAGGAGAGCCGCGCGGCGCAGTCCGTCCGCTGCAAGGCGGCGGGCGATGACCAGGCAGGCGGCGATCAGAGAGAGGAAGGCGAGCGGCGGAGCGAAGGCGTGAATCATTGCGTGGGTGGTGATGTGCTCCGGATAGCCTTCGGGTGCGCCGGCAGGAAAGCCGAGAGCCGGGTCGGCCCTGAAGACGCCGCCGATCACAAGCCCGACGCCGAAGAGCGCACAGAATCGCGGACCCCAGCGGCTGCCGGGACCATCAGTAAGCACGCGGGCAACACCGATGCTGAAGATGATGCTGAGCAGGCCGGCCACGATGAAGTTCGTGACTTGAATCCAGCCGTGCTCGCCCACCGACAGCAGGCTGATGGGGTGCCGACGCAGATCGAACCCATCCCGAGTGAGAATCTGCGCCGCGGCGGTTGCAACGAACAGTGGACCGGCGATAACCCCACAGGTCAGCATGGCCCTGGTGGCGGTCTCGATCCGGCTGCGAGTTTCGATGCTGGTCATGATCAACATGTCCTTTCGGTAGCTGGCTTTACCTCTGCTTCGACCGCGGAAGGGTGTTCTCGACACCGAGGTGAGAAAAGGATCCGGAGAAAATCTCGGCGGATCATGTCGAGATCGATCAGAGCCGTGCGACGCCAGGGTGAAGACCGGTCACCAAGATCGGCCACGAAAGTTAAGGCGCCCTTCGACAGGCTCAGGGCGCAGAACAGAGTGAGGAGATAGCCATGCGCTTCATGACGATGGTGAAGTTCGACGAGTCCCTACCGGCCGGACCGCCGCCTGCGGCGGTGTTCGAGGCGATGGGTCAGTTTGCGGCCGAGGGCGCAAGAAACGGCACACTGGTTGATCAGGGCGGACTGCTGCCGAGCTCAGCCGGCGCGATCGTGTCGCTGGTCAACGGTGCGATCAAGGCCATTGATGGTCCGTTCACCGAGGCTAAGGAGCTGGTCGGCGGATACGCGGTCATAGAGGTACGAAGCAAGGCGGAAGCCGTCGAGCTCGCGAAGCGGCTTATGCAGATTCACAAGGATCACTGGCCGGGTTGGGAAGGCAGCTGCGAAGTTCGTCAGTTGGGCGACTCGTGATCTCATCGAAAATATGACCGAGTCGACTACCCAGGAGGCCGTCGAAGCGGTCTGGCGCCTGGAGTCAACGAGGTTGATCGCCGGCCTGGTCCGGATCGTACGAGACGTCGGCCTGGCCGAGGACCTTGCTCAGGACGCGCTGGTCGCGGCCCTGGCGCAATGGCCGGAATCCGGTGTCCCCGACAACCCCGGCGCTTGGCTGATGACTACCGCCAAGCGCCGGGCGGTGGACCAGTTTCGCCGCCGCGACCGCCGTAATCACATCTACGCGGCTATCGCTCATGCGCAAGGGAGCGACGTGTCTGAAGAGGACTTCCTGGGCGCGGTTGATCATGTCGAAGACGACGTACTGCGGCTGATGTTCATCTGCTGCCACCCGGCGTTAACGCCCGAGGCGCAATGCACGCTGACGCTCAAGTTGGTCGGCGGTTTGACTACCCGAGAGATCGCGCGAGCGTATCTGACGACCGAGGCCACCGTCGCGCAGCGGATCGTCCGAGCCAAGCGAATGCTGGCCGAAGCCGGCGCCGCGATGGAGGAGCCCAGCGAAACCGAGCGGGCGCAGCGGTTGACCACGGTGCT
>JAICEV010000528.1 GCA_025923975.1 Propionibacteriaceae bacterium | reverse complement strand
GTGGCGCGCCGAGTGCTCACGCTCGGTTCGCCGCAGCATGGGACGAGCCAAGCGGCTCTTGGAGCTGAATTCGCTGGCGGCTGTCCTGAAGCATGCGAGCAATTGATCCCAGACAGCGACCTGCTGCGCCGCCTGAATGCCGGCGACGAGACGCCGGACGGGCCGATGTGGGCCACCATTCGGTCAACGACGGACCAAGTGGTGACGCCCGTTGACTCCGCCGCTCTAGCTGGGGCGCTGAACATCGTTGTCCAAGAGCTGTGTCCGGGCTCGACCGTCGCTCACGGCGACCTGCCACGTCATCCTGTCGTGCTGGCCGCTCTCGACTCGGTGTTGGGCGCGGAGACTCAGCAGGTACCGAGTGACGTCGGCTGCTGATCATCCCCTCAACCGAGCTACCACTGACAAGTCGGTAGTAGTGGCTCAGCTCAGTCGTCGATGTCCTTGGTGCCGAAGTTGGCCCAGGCAGCAAGGGTGAACACAGTCAGGTAGCCGAGCTGGATGACGAGCCCGCGCAGCACATCCCGCCACAGAATGGGGTCGCGGAACAAGTCGACAAAGGCCAGCCAATGGCGGGTGGGCAAGAACGGATGCAGTGCATTCGCAGCATCCAAGCCAAGTAGCACGGTGGAAGCGATGAGCAGGCCGACGGTTCCAAGCGCCGCACCGATCGAGGATCTCGTCAGGGTTGAAAAGAACAGGGCGACGGCTGCGACTCCGAGCATCGAAATGATCACGTAACAGAGAGCGAGAGCGGTGCGCCAGGCCAGCTCCGGCTCGGTGAGCGTGGAGCCGCTCAGGCTGACGGTGCCCGTGGCCGGGGCCTTTCCCAGCAAGAGGCGGCCTTCGGCGTAACTAACGGCTGCCACGACGAGTACAGCGAGCAACACAAAGGCCACCACAGTCCCCAGCTTGGCGAGCAACAGATGAGTACGCCCGACTGGCCGGATCAGAAGGTAGCGAAGGGTGCCGGTTTGGCTCTCGCCGGCGATGGCGTCGCCACCGAGAACGGCCACCGCAATAGGCAGCAGCAGCGGTAGCACTACACCGAGCGCCGCGAGCGGGAATAGCGTGCCGTCGGTGAGGACCGCCGAAAGGAACGGCGGACCGGTGCCAGGTCGCGGACCGAGATCTGTGACGGCAAGCAGCACCGCGACGAGTGTTGGCAGCGCGATCAGCATGCCCATGATCAGCCAGGTGCGCGGCCGGCGCAGCATCTTGATCAACTCAACGATGATCACGCCCGGCCTCTGCTTCTAGAACGATCTCCTCGAGGGACCGCCGGTAGGAACCGATCTCCTCCACGGGTACGCCTTCGCCGACCAGGTAGGCGTTGAGCCGGGCCGGATCCTTCGCCCGCACCAGCAGCCGATCACCCTCGACCGACACCACAGGTGCTCCGATCAGCGCCTGGCAGCGATCCGCGTCGGGAGTCCGGATCGCTACCAGACCAGTCGGTCGCAGCAGCGTCTCTAGCTGCTCTTGGAGAATCAGTCGTCCGCCGCGGAGCACGCCGACGCGGGTACACATCTGCTCGATCTCTGCAAGTAGGTGGCTGGAGAGGAAGATCGTCGTCCCGGATGCGTTCAGTTGCAGCAGGAGTTGCCGGATCTCCTGAACGCCGTGCGGGTCGAGTCCATTGCTCGGCTCGTCCAAGATCAACAACTCTGGTCGGCGCATCAGCGCTGCCGCCAGACCGAGCCGCTGGCGCATGCCTAGCGAATAGGTGCGGACAGGTCGGCGATCGGCGGGGTCGAGCCCAACTTGTTCCAGCGCGGTACCGATCCTGGCACGGCGCGCCAGTCGAGGGCTGCGGTCGGCTCCGGTGGCATCGAGTAAGGCGAGGTTGGCGCTGCCCGATAGGTGCGGATAGGCAGCGGCACTTTCCACGAGCGAGCCGACACGCGGCAGGACGCTGCGGCGCGCGGCCGGCATCGGCATACCGAGCACCTCCGCCTCTCCGGAGGTCGGGAGCACGAGTCCGAGCAGCATGCGCAGCGTGGTCGTCTTGCCGGAACCGTTAGCGCCGAGGAAGCCGTACACGTCGCCCGCCCGCACCCGAAGATCCACTGCGTCGACGGCCCGCAGGTCGCCGTATCGCTTGGTGAGGGCTCTGGTGCGGATGACATGCCCGTCCATTGCGGTATCTTTCATTGCCGCTCCAACAACTCGGTCGCTGCCTGCTGCAGCGTTTCGGCTGTCACGGTGCCTGCCAGCAGGAATCCCCCCTGCCGCTCCCGAGGCGACGTGATCAATAACTGGACGGGGCCGACGGGAGCGAGCGTGCCGACCTCGGTGACCTGCGCCGTACCGCGATCTTGGAGCTGCCGGCGCAGCGGTCCAGCGACCCGGCCGCGCAGTGGCACAGCGAT
>JAICEV010000527.1 GCA_025923975.1 Propionibacteriaceae bacterium | reverse complement strand
GCTTGCCTCCCGGGGCGAGGGCGGGGTCGCTGAAGGTCGGCCAGTCGATCATGCCGAATTGTTGTTGGGGGATCGGTTGTTGGGCGCGACGACGCCACCAGCCGTTGATTTCAGGCAATGTGGGCGCGATGAAGGTGTGATGAGCGGTGAGCGGCGGAACGTAATCAACGCCGAGATAAACCATCGGGCAGGCATTGTCATATCGGTAACTCCGGACGCCCCGGTGCACCAGCCACGGGAGGTGCTCATAGCCGATAAGGTTTTGATAGAGGGTCTTGGCGTTGATGTTGGAAACCACGACGTCGCTGCGGATCTCGGTGCCGTCCGCCAATTGCACACCGATGGCTCGTCGGCGCTCGACCAGCACTTTGGTTACGCGGGCGCCAAGCTGCACGCGCATTCCGTGGCGCTCGCCGAGCCGCTGCAGGGTTCTCGGAATCTGGATCATTCCGCCGCGTGGATAGTGCGGGCTGCGGAGCTCGCCGTAGGGAAGGAAGCTGTATATCCCGGGCAGCAGCGCCGGCGGCAGTCCGAGGGTGAGCGCCTGAAAGGCCAGCGCCTGCTGCGTCCGATCGCTGAAGTATCTGCCAAGAACCGCCTGGTAGCTCGTGAAGAAGGTGGGCAAGTACTTCACTAGCGCTGGCCGCTTCCGAAGGACTCCAACGAGCTCGCCGAGCGTGCTGACCGGCCGAACGTACAGCGTCTCGAGCAATGCGTCGTATAACTCCTCGCAGTAGGAGGCGTAACGACTCCAATTCCGGGCATCCTCGACTGACAGTTCCGACAGCGCCTCGACGGTGCCTCCCATCGGAAATGTGATTCGTTTTCCATCCCGCAAGGCAACGGCGCACGTGGGATCACAAGGGAGGAGGTCAATTTCTTGCTCGACACTGGTGCCCAGCATCGCGAGCGTCCGCTTTAACGGC
This sequence comes from Propionibacteriaceae bacterium, assembly GCA_025923975.1. Taxonomy (GTDB): domain Bacteria; phylum Actinomycetota; class Actinomycetes; order Propionibacteriales; family Propionibacteriaceae; genus Microlunatus. The sequence continues at coordinate 1,453 of JAICEV010000527.1, read as the reverse complement.
TCCAATACCTCAAAGATAGACGCGGCCACATCGAAGGTGTACCCGTCTCGTTCAAAGCTGGAGGCGCATCCGCCAACTGCATCGTTTTGGTCGAGCACGAGAACCCGACGGCCCTGGCCGGCAAGAAGCGTGGCAGCACTCAATCCCCCGCACCCCGCGCCAATTACCACGACATCGACGTCAGTCATCTGCGCTGGCATTTGAAGACTTCCACGGTGTACTTAATGAAGCTCACGGGTTGGGATCGGTGGAGGCTGGGTCGAGGTAGCGGTCCAGAAGACGCCGACAGCTACGCCCACCTCATATTCTCAAGCCCCCTGGCCGGCTTGGGGCGCCTTTGTGATCATGGCAGGCGACCCGCGCCATCGCCCGTTCTGTCCACGACGCTAACGCCGGTCGCCGGCTACGTCGCATTGCGCGCGCCCGTTGCACGCTATTCATTGCAGGGGGACGCCTAGCAGCTGTCTGCAACGGATCGATCCGCCGGATCGTCGGTGGCTTTCGTCGGCATCCTCTCGAACTCGAATCCATCCTCAGCCGCCTCTTTCGCCCAGCTTCCATGTCTCTGCCCTCCAGCACACCGGCAAGTGCAATCCGATGTTGCTGATACCTTTTCGGCCCTATGCACCGCCCCGTGTCGAAGGTTTCCGCCGCGGTGACCGGCATGCCGATGAGGGATGAGGGATCGTTAGGTCGCACATGACCGCTGGAGAGCCGCGCCCCACAGGCCGAGATCGCTCTACAGACAGCAAGCACGTAGCCTCCTGGGCGACGCTGTATCGAACCGACGCGGCGGCGGCTGCAGTGCGGCGGCGCTGATCCCCAATCCAGATCGCCGTCTTCATCGGCTACCCCTACCCTGCACCGCACCACGCTCGTCCGCCAACTCACAAAGAGTCGAACTGACGAAGACCCGGAGCCGCTGATCAGGCGTTCGAATCGAGGGCTCTTCCATGCCTTCCTCACATGCTGTCGGGCCGGAGACCGGTCATCGGCTTTACCCCTCCGTTAGGGTTTTGTGCAATTAACAAGGCGCTTGGACCGTTCCTAGTGCGGCCGCGAAACGCCAGGATCTTGGGTGAACTCATAGATGTTGCCGTCCGGCGCACGGAAGTGCACCCAGGCATTACCGCTTTCGTCCTGCTCAGTGAGCAAGAGGATTTCAATCCCGTTTGACTGAAGCTCACTGGCGGCAGCCTTGACGTCGTCAACAAGGAATCCTGCGACAGGACCCGTCGTGAAGTGGCGATTGACGTCGCTGTCGGGTCCAAACACCTCGACTTTGCTGCCGTCCGGCAACTTCAACACCCGGAATCCCGGAAGGTCGAGTGCCGATCGAAGGCCCAGGATTTCTTGAAAAAAGTCAACGGTCGATTGGAAGTTCTCCGTACGAGTACCCAACCAGGCCAGCTTGATGATTTCCACACCCGTACAGCTACGCGCACTGGCTCAG
>JAICEV010000526.1 GCA_025923975.1 Propionibacteriaceae bacterium | reverse complement strand
CGGAGGCTTATCGCATCCTCATCGGCTCCCGAATCCGTGGCCAGCTGGCCTATCGGACCAGCTTCTGGCTGAACGTCGCAACGTCGGTGGCTGTCGGGCTGGTGGAGTTCATCGAGATCTACGCGGTCTTTGCCAACGTGCCAATCTTCGGTGGCCTCGACCTCAGACAGAGTGCTCTGGTCTTCGCCCTCGCAAACATGGGATTCGCGCTAGCAGATGTGATCTTTGGCCAGCTGGACACGATTCCCACTTATCTGCGTCTTGGTCGGCTGGAGGTTCTTCTCGTCCGTCCCATGCCGTTGCTCCTGCAGCTGATCACTGCCGACTTCCAGCTACGGCGGCTGGGCCGGCTTGTCGTAGGAGTGCTGATCATCCTCGCCGTACTGCCCGGCCTCGACCTCAGCTACACCACCGCCACGGTCTACCTGCTCGTGGTCACCCCGTTGGTCGGAGCGGCGATCTACGGCGCGTTCTTCGTGACGGCCGGAGGCGTGCAGTTCTTTCTCATCGAAGGCGCTGAGTTCACCTCGGCTTTCGTCTATGGCGGCAGCTATGCGGGTCAGCTTCCGGGCAGCGTGCTGATCACGCCGATTCGGATCTTGTTCACCTTTGTCTTTCCGGCGACCGCTACCGCCTACCTTCCATCGCTGTTGATCATGGGACTTCCTGGGCCGGAGCTCCTCCCTGCTTGGCTCGGCTGGTTCGCGCCGGTGTTCGCAGCGTGGAGCTGGCTGCTGGCATGGCTCGCATGGCGCGCCGGTATCCGCAAATTCACCGGGGCAGGAGGATGAGATGATCGCCGAACCAATCGTCCAGCTCGAGGACCTGCGCCGCTCTTTCACGATACGACGAAAGGCCGGGAGAGTGCGTCGGCAGACGAAGGTGGTGCACGCCGTCGACGGCATCACCGCGTCGATACAGCCCGGGGAGGCGGTTGGGTATATCGGCGCGAACGGTGCCGGAAAATCCACCACCATCAAGATGCTGACCGGCATCCTGGTTCCCACTAGCGGCCGAATGCGAACCTGCGGCTACGACCCGGTGCCGCAACGCCGGCAGCTGGCTCGTGAGGTCGGAGTGGTCTTCGGGCAGCGGAGTCAGCTGTGGTGGGACCTGCCGCTGCGCGACTCATTCCGCATCCTTGGCGCGATCCACCGCCTGCCTACTGAGGACGCCGCGGCCAGAACCGAGCAGTTGGTGGACCGCCTCGGCCTTGCCGACCTGCTGGATACGCCTGTACGGCAGCTCTCTCTGGGCGAGCGGATGCGAGGCGAGGTGGCGGCCGCCCTGGTCCATCGCCCCCGGCTGCTGGTGCTGGACGAGCCGACCATCGGTCTGGACATGATCAGCAAAGAACGGCTGCGGCATTTTCTGATTGCCGAGCGGGCGGAGTTTGGCACCACGTTGCTGTTGACCACGCACGACATGGGTGACATCGAACGACTCTGCGATCGGGTGCTGGTGATCGACCGCGGCCGTCTTGTCTTCGACGGCACACTGCCCAGCCTTGCGGAGCGCGTGGCGTTGCAGCGTGTACTGGTGGTCGATCTGCCAGAGCCGAGGCCAGACCTTCGCGTCAGTGAGGCCGCTCATATTGGCAGCGATCTTGACGGCCAGCGGCAGCGGCTGGCATTCAGCCCGAAGGAGACCACCAAGGTGCTGGCAGAGGTGAGCGCTGTAACCGAGGTGGTCGACCTGACCTTGGAGGAGCCCGCAATTGAAGACATTGTCCGCACCTTGTACGGGGTGACCTGAGTCTTCACGGTGCCGGCGAATGGTGAGCCAGAAACCTGTTACAAACAGGCAAAGGCCCCTCAGCCGATCTGACTGAGGGGCCTTCGCGGTGGGGGATCAGACGACGGTCGTGGCCTCGTCCGGCATCAGCAACCAGGCGACGAGGTAGATCAAGATCTGCGGGCCTGGGAGGAACAGGCTGGCCACAAAGGCGATCCGGACAATGGTGGGATCGAGATTGAAGCGACGGGCGATTCCCGAGCACACGCCCGCGATCATCCGGTCGTCACGAGAGCGGTAGAGCGTCATGTGAGTGTCCTTCCGAGACGCATTGAGGTTTGCGTATCTCTCCACTCTGACGGATCAGATCGTTGCGGACAGCTCGATTGCTGGCTCGGTCCGGGTCGTGCTCAGGGCCCAAGACGTGGCTTCCCTGAGGAAAGTCCGGGTACCCGGGCTGGAGCGCGCCGCAACCAAAGCTTGATATGCGACACATGCATACCGTTGAACAGCAGGTGGCAATCACTGAGAGACTATGCCGGTGGACCGGCCGCGGCGGGCGCTCCTTGACGCGCCAGACGACGTTGAATCTTATGTGGCTAAACGGTCTCTCGGCTTCACTCAAGCTGATAGCGGGGACCGCATT
>JAICEV010000525.1 GCA_025923975.1 Propionibacteriaceae bacterium | reverse complement strand
TGCCGGGCAGCAAAAGGTTGAGCCTTCCCGACGGCGGTGCGGACCCCGACGACGTCGAGGCACCAGCCATCCTCACCTGAGATGCTGAAAGCTTGCAGGTTCCGGGGTCGGTAATCTGCAGTTTGTCAGCACTTTTAAGGAGCGAACGAGTAGTGCAGCAGCGTCCGCGGCGGTTACGGACCACCGCAGCTATGCGGGCCATGGTTGGCGAGACCAGCCTCGAGCCGCGCCAATTGATCTTGCCCATGTTCGTTGCGGAAGGTTTGCGTGAGCCGCGGCAGATCAGCTCCATGCCAGGGGTCGTGCAGCACACGCTCGACACTCTCCGTAAGGCCGCGGTGGAAGCCGCTGACGCAGGGCTGGCCGGGGTCATGCTCTTTGGCGTCCCCGAGCACAAGGACGCACGCGGCTCCGGGGCGATCGATCCCGACGGCATTTTGACCAACGCGATTCGCGCGGTGCGTGAAGAGGTCGGCGACGAGTGCCTGGTTATGTCGGATGTTTGCCTCGATGAGTTCACCGATCACGGACACTGCGGCGTACTCACCGCATCGGGCGCCGTCGACAATGACGCGACGATTGAGATTTACGCCCAGATGGCCGTGCTGCACGCGGAGGCCGGAGTCCACGCCGTTGGACCGAGCGGAATGATGGACGGCCAAGTGGGCGCAATCCGGGAGGCGTTGGACGCATCAGGAGCCTCGGATGTGGTCATCCTGGCTTACTCGGTGAAGTACGCATCTGCGTTCTACGGTCCCTTCCGCGAGGCCGTCGCGTCCACGCTGAAGGGCAATCGCAGGACCTACCAGCAGGATCCGGCGAACATTCGCGAGGCGCTCCGTGAGGTAGCACTGGACGTCGAGCAGGGTGCGGACATTGTGATGGTGAAGCCCGCGCTCGGTTATCTGGATGTGGTGCGAGCTATCCGCGAGGCGGTCGATCTTCCGGTCGCGGCGTACAACGTCTCCGGAGAGTACGCCATGATTGAGGCGGCGGCGGCCAACGGGTGGATCAATAGGGATACGGCAATTAATGAAACCCTCACCGGTATCCGCCGGGCTGGCGCGGATGTGATCTTGAGCTACTGGGCCCTCGACTGGGCGACACGGCTCCGGGCTCAAATGCGATGACTGTCGGATCAGCTGCGGGCACGATACGCAGCGAGGCTGCCTTCGAGCGTGCCAAGAGCTTGACGCCGGGTGGAGTGAACTCACCGGTGCGGGCGTTCAGATCTGTCGGCGGCACGCCGCGGTTCATTGCCCGTGCCAGTGGCGCGTACCTCTATGACGTCGACGGTAATGAGCTGGTCGACCTGGTCTGCTCCTGGGGCCCGATGCTGCTGGGGCATGCCCATCCCGACGTGATCGGTGCAGTAGCTGAGGCGGCTCGGCGAGGGACCTCGTACGGGGCACCGACGCTCGCCGAAGTTGAGCTTGCCGCCGAGATCGTCGATCGGATGCCCGTCGAGCAGGTCCGCTTGGTCAACTCCGGTACCGAAGCCACTATGTCCGTGCTGCGCCTGGCCCGAGGCGTCACCGGTCGCAACAAGATCATCAAGTTTGCGGGCTGCTATCACGGGCACGTGGATGCGCTGCTTGCGGCCGCCGGCTCGGGAGTGGCAACCCTTTCCATACCTGGAACCCCAGGTGTGACAGACGCCACCATCGCAGACACCCTGGTGCTCAGCTACAACGACCGCGGCGCGGTCCGAGAAGCCTTTGTCACCTTCGGCAACCAGATCGCAGCCGTGATCACCGAAGCCGCCCCCGGCAATATGGGCGTTGTTCCACCGGGGTTTGAAGACGGCATCGGCTTCAACGCGTTTCTGGCTGCGATTGCGCGCGAACACGGTGCCTTATTCATCTCCGACGAGGTGATGACCGGCTTCCGGGTGAGCCGATCAGGACAGTTTGGGCTTGATGGGGTGCAGCCGGACCTCATGACCTTCGGCAAGGTGATGGGTGGCGGGTTCCCCGCGGCGGCGTTCGGTGGCCGGGCCGAGCTGATGCAGAGCCTGGCACCGGTAGGGATGGTCTACCAGGCCGGGACACTGTCTGGAAACCCCATCGCCACTGCCGCCGGCCTAGCGACGCTGCGGCTGGCGACTCCGCAGGTCTACGAGCAGATCGACCGCACCGCGATGCAACTGCGGGCTGAAGTGTCGACTGCACTCAACAACGCTGGCGTACCGCACGTCATCCAGAACGCCGGGAACTTGTTCAGCGTTTTCTTCGTACCCGAGGGCGTGACCGCTGTGCCGGACTACGCCACCGCCACACAGCAGTCCACTGCTGCCTACGCGGCGTTCTTCCATTCGATGCTCAGCTCAGGCGTCTACCTCCCGCCGAGCGTCTTTGAAGCTTGGTTTCTTTCCGCGGCGCACGATGATAGAGCG
>JAICEV010000524.1 GCA_025923975.1 Propionibacteriaceae bacterium | reverse complement strand
TGACGGACCGACGGGCCTCACCCCACCCCCACACCGTGCGGGCCAGCTGCAGTGCGGCATCAGCCCGCATCACGTCCACAGACGACGGAGGTAACCGGTCACGTTCAGGTGCATGATTCGGCGCAGGTTCAGGACCCGGTTCAGGTGCAGGTTCAGGTGCAGGCGCTGCCTCAGGCTCAAGATGCGTCCACCGCTTCCGGCCTGCATCATCCGGCACCCGCATCGCACCGAAATGCGGAGCCGCAGCCTGCCAAAGGGGTTCTTCGATCTTTAGCGGGGTGTTCCCTTTCATGCTGCTGATCTCCGCGGTCGAGTGACCGCGATGTGGCTGAGGATACGGCGCTGGTAGTTGGCGAGGTTGCGATATCCGCAGCCGACTCTCTTTGTTTGTTTGATGATCCGGTTGAACCCTTCGGTGCGGGCATTGGTCACGTCTTCGGTGAGCGCGATGAGGATGGCTGGCCACCAAGTCTGGATGGTCTGTGCGAGTCGGGTGGTCTCCGGCATTGCAGCGTGGATCGCGGCGTCGTAGAAGTCGGCCAGTCGCCACCGGATCTTCGACGGCTCACGCTCGCCCAGCAGCAGGCGGAGGCGTTCCTTGACGCCCCAGGCGGCGCCGATCTCCTTGGTCGGGTCGCAGCTGTCCAACATGTCGTGGAGCCGTTTCCATTGCTTGGTGGAGAGGTGTTCGGCGCCGGTGAGCAGGAGCCGTCGGTTCACCCAGACCGGGTCGGCGACGGTGCCGCGGCGGCCGAGGAGATCGCGAGTGACACGCTGCCGCACCTGGGTGATCATGGTGTTGGCGAGGGCAACCAGATGCCACTTGTCGACCGCGATCCGCGCCTTCGGTAGCGCGGCCCGGATGCCGGCCGCGTACGGCGCTGACGGGTCGATCACGACCAGCTCGACGGTGTCGCGGAACGCTGCTGTCTGCTCGGCGAGCCACTCGCGCACGCAGCCCCCGGTACGGCCCGGTGACAGTCCGAGCAGGCTCCCGGGACCGTCGCGGGAACAGTCGACGAACGACGTCAGCCACGGATCCGAGCGCTTCCAGGTGACGCCGTCGAGGATCCAGCGGACCGACCCAAACCGCGTCTCATCGATCCCTAACCGCCTCGCGGGTGTCGGCTCGGGCAGCCACCGAGCGGCGGCCGCAATGAGCGCCCTGTGCGCCGTCGGCCACGACACCCCATACTCGCCGGCGACCTCCGACACGGCCCGGTTCCCGGCCGCGATCGCCTCGGCGACCTTGGCCCGCAGCCGCTCGGTCACCCGCCCGCGGGGCCGGATCGCCACACTTTCCTGGGTGAACGACCGCCGCGGGCACAACGCCTCAACGCACAGCAACCGACGCTTCCGCCACCACAACTTGGTCTGCTGCCCCGATGCGGGCAGATCCCTGACCCGGCGCACCGGCCGGTCTTTCACCCGCGACGTGAACACCCCACACGCCGGACACGGCGCCACCGCTGAGCGCATCTCGATGATGATCTGGACCTGGCCGGGATCGAGTCGCTCGACGCTGACCACGTCGAACTCCTCCTCAATCCCGAACAGCACTGACGTAGCCTTCGACATACTCGTGGCCTCGCTGCTGGACGTTGTGGAAGACCAACAGCATGTCGGGGCCACGAGCCCAAATCAGTCAGGCGCCCCGCTCAAGTTCGTAGAGCCGGTTACTGATCCGTGCGCCCGCAGAGGGTGCCATTAGATACCGGTTGATTCAGGCTGTCGAGACTCGGTCGAGTTCGACTGCCCGGAAATGGCCCAGCACGTCGAGCAGCTGTCGGGGCCGCAGACTGCATGGCGAAGGCTGGTCTTGTTGCCGACCGGTCAAGAGACCGTAATTCCCCACTTTGCGCCGAGAGCTGCGCGCACAGCCGAGCGTTCAGTCGTTGACATTGCTCCCTTGTAGAGCACCGCTTCAAAAATGTCCCCATTGAAGAACTCGCCAGTGACAGTCGAGTTGGCTCCGAGAGTCACGCCTCCGCCCAAGCCCTGTATGCCTGGGTTGACTGTCGTCAACGATCCATCTACGCCCACCGAACTGCTAGAGCCGTTGAACACCGCCTCGAAGACGTGGGCCGATCCACTCGTCTGGCTCGATCCTGTACCAATGCTGCCCGCATAGAGGCCAACTAGTTGAGACCCATTTATAAACAATGCTGCTGTATTGCCGACTCGTGAGTTGAACAGTGACTTGGCGCTACCTGAGTTGGAAGCCTGGGTTGCTACTACGAACACCGTGATTGGCTGTGATCGTAGCGGCCCTGTGCTGTTCGCTAAGTAGCCACTCGTTCCGTTTAGGCGAATGGCGGGAAGTCCATTCTGGATGTTGGTCTTAAAAGTGGGATATCCGCTGGCGGTCAGAGTCAGTCCCAATCCGCTTGCATCCGGCAATGTTG
>JAICEV010000523.1 GCA_025923975.1 Propionibacteriaceae bacterium | reverse complement strand
GCCGCCGATCTGCGGCTGCCAGGCATGGATGGTGTGGCGTTCCTGGAACTGGCCCAAGAATTACACCGGCAGGCAAGCCGGGTGTTGTTGCTGACGATGGATCGGTACCACACGCGGCTTCCCTTCACCGAGTTGGCGACGCTGCAGCAGGCGACCGCGCTTGGTCGGATCGACTTCTGGATTGTCAAAGGGTGGGTGACCCCGGAGGAGTGACTGTATCCACAGGTGCAGGAGGCGCTGAGCGCGTGGACGATCACCCACCGGCCGCATCACGTGATGTATCGCATCGTCGGCGAGCAATGGGTGCCGCGGAGCCACGACCTTCGGGAGACACTGAGCCGAAACGGGGTGCCGTTCGCCTTCTATCCTGTGGACTCCCCGCAGGGGCAACAGTTGCTCCGCGACTTCTCCGTCGACCCAGCAGGGCTCCCGGCCCTCATCCGCCACGACGGTTCAGTGCTCCACAACCCGAGCTTCGCCGACATCGCCAGCGCACACGGCATCGAGGTACAGCCCGCGGACCAGGTCTACGATCTGGCGATTCTGGGGGCCCGGGCCGGCAGGGCTGGCAGCTGCCGTGTACGGAGCATCCGCGCTCGACGATGGAAGCGAGGCCGCCGCTCACGCGGTGATCCTTGCCACCGGTGTGACCTACCGCCGCCTCGGTATTGCCGGCCTGGAGCGCTTCGTCGGTACTGGAGCGTTCTATGGCGCGGCCAGCGTGGAAGCGCCGGCACTGGTAGGGCAAGAGGTGTACGTCGTCGGCGGAGCGAACTCCGCCGGCCAGGCAGCTCTGCACCTCGCGAAGTTCGCCAACCGGGTTACCTTGCTGGTCCGTGGGCAGTCACTGGCCGCGGGCATGTCCGACTACCTCATCAGGCAGCTGGGGGAGACCCGAAACCTTGATGTGCGGTTGAGCACCCACGTCGTCGACGGTCACGGCAAGGGCCATCTGGAAGCTCACTTTGGAAGATGTCCGCACCGGCCGCCAGGAGGAGGTCCTCGCAGCAGCCGTGTTCGTGCTCGTCGGCGCGGAACCGCACACCGAGTGGCTGTGTGATGTTGTGGAGCTCGACGAGCGTGGGTTCATTCTTACCGGCCGCGACATCCCGCAATCGGCATGGCCGGAGTCACGTGCGCCGCTGCCGTTCGAGACAAGTGTGCCCGGGGTGTTCGCTGCCGGGGACGTTCGCTACGGGTCGGTGAAACGTGTCGCCGGTGCCGTGGGGGAAGGCTCGGTCACCGTGGGCTCTGTCCACCGGTACCTGCAAGTCTGATGACTCGATAGTTGGTGAAAAGCGCGCCGTCGTCGGCGTGCAGCACATGATGTAGCCGGAATGAACTCGGCACCGGGAGGGCGGCGCCGCTGGTCGAGCGCAAGCCCTGCCCGCCGACCACGACAGGAGCGAGGGTCAGTGACACCTCGTCCACGACGCCAGCTGCGAGCAGATCATTGTGCAATCGCGGACCGCCCTCACACAGCAGCCGTGGGAAACCACTGCCTGCCAGCTGATCCACGATCTGAACCAGATCGAGCGCCGGTCCTTCAGCTTCCAACACCGTAATCCCGGCTGCTCGCAATGGCTCAAGATCATCTGCCGGTTTGCCGGCGGTAGTGATGATCATGACGGCTCCACCGACACCTTCGGCAGGAGTAGCAATCGCTGGATCAAGATCGGCACTTGCAGAGATGATCACCAGCATGGGATAGGGAGCAAGACCCTCCTGCGCTCGGATTTCGAGCTGCCACGGTTCAAGATCGACAGCACGGTAGCCCTCGAGGCGCACGGTGTTGGCCCCAACCAGGATCGCATCAGCCAGAGCTCGTTGCAGCGCAAAGATCCGTTGATCACTCTCGGTGTTGATGCTCCCTGATCGTCCATCGGGGCCTTGCACCGATCCGTCGAGCGACATGACGAAGTTGGTGCGGACCCAGCCTCGGCCCTCTGGTGCAGGATGCCGGTATAGCTCGACCAGATCGGTCTCAGCGAGAGGTCGGGGAGTGCCACCATCGGGGCCAAAGATCAACTGCACCGCACCATCGTCGCATGGCACCTCAGCCGAGGCTGGGTCAGCGCGAGGGTCGGTAGGGCACAATCAGCCCATGGCGACGAATCACAAAGACGACAAGGCGTCCCCGTTGATCACCAAGCCGCTCGGAGAGTTGCTCAGGCTGTCCGCCGGTCAGGTTGATATGACTGCGTTCGACCCTGCCGCCACACCCGGCTTCCCCGGAGACAAGCAGGACGCACCCGAGATCACTGAGGCGCTCGCGCCAGAGCTTAGTGATCTTCAGGAGCGGTTCTACGCCGCGGGCCGAGTCAAGGAGACTACCAGCCAGAAGATCTTGGTCGTGCTGCAGGGAATGGACACCTCAGGAAAGGGAGGAGTCATCCGGCACGCGATCGGCATG
>JAICEV010000522.1 GCA_025923975.1 Propionibacteriaceae bacterium | reverse complement strand
TACTTTCCGCTTCGGCGTGTTGGACCTTTTTCTAAGAGCGGGGGAGAACACGTAGGGTTTGCACATGTCTCTGGGCTATGAGAAGGCAGCCGAAATCGGGCATAGCCCCGAGCGCGCCTACTCTCTTGGCGACGTAGTTCAGGTGATGGGTAACGTCCGGCATGCCATGGAGAGCGTGATCGAGGGAAAGCGCAGCTCCGTGGACCTCGCGTTGGTCGTGCTGCTGGCCGAGGGTCACCTACTTGTCGAGGATGTTCCCGGGGTCGGCAAGACCATGCTCGCGAAGGCCTTGGGTCGCTCAATTGCCTGCTCCGTCCGCCGAGTCCAGTTCACCCCCGACCTATTGCCATCAGACATCACCGGTGTCTCGGTGTTCAATCAGGAAACGCGTGACTTCGAATTCAAGCCTGGCGGGATCTTCGCCAACATCGTCGTCGGTGACGAGATCAACCGGGCCTCTCCTAAGACCCAGTCGGCCCTCTTGGAATCCATGGAAGAGCGCCAGGTCAGCGTCGACGGAACGACCTATCGTCTGGAGTCGCCCTTCATGGTGGTGGCCACCCAGAACCCGATCGAGATGGAAGGCACCTACCCCCTGCCTGAGGCTCAGCGGGACCGGTTCATGGCGCGAATCCAGATGGGCTATCCAACTCCGAACTCCGAGCTGGACATGCTGGAATCTCATGGCTCCTCCGATCCGCTAGCCGCACTGCAGCCGGTGACCGATGGCTCCACCATTCGAGGGTTGATCGAGGCGGTCAAGAAGGTGTACGTGAGCCCAGCTGTCAGGCACTACATCGTCCAGATGGTCAACGCCACGCGGAACTCGCGCGACCTTCGGCTCGGCGCTTCACCTCGTGCCACCCTGCAGCTGCTGCGCGCCAGCCGCGCGTTCGCGGCGATGTCTGGCCGGGATTACGTGACTCCGGACGACGTTGCGGCCCTGGGAGTCTCTGTCCTGGCCCATCGAGTGTTGCCCTCCACCGATGCCCAGCTTGCCAGGCGTACGGTGACCGACGTCATCGCTCAAGCCATCCAATCCGTACACATCCCTGACCGGAGATAGCACCATGTCGCGTCCGTGGCGGCTGCTCACCCACCGGGGACGGTTCTTCGTACTCATCGGCCTCATCGTCATGCTGTTGGCGATGGCGGCCGGCCAGCGTGACGTGATGCGGCTGGGTTTGTTGCTGTTGTCCCTGCCTGTCATCGCGGCGGTTTTGGTTTCCCGAGCTCGGCTCCGGATGTCGTGCGAGCGCTCCATCGAACCCGCCCAAGTGCCGCTTGGCTCACCCATGAAAGGCCAGATCATCCTGGGCCAAGATGGCATACTGCCGGCCGGGATCTTGCTGCTCGAGGATTCGGTTCCCCGCGAGCTGGGCACCCAACCGCGATTCCTGGTGGACAGGGCAGATCAGAGCTGGCGCCGAGTTGTGGAGTATCCATTGCTGGGACGCGTACGAGGCCGCTTCTCCACTGGTCCGCTCACAGTACGCACCGTTGATCCGTTTGGCCTGGTGCAGCTTGATCGGCGGTTCGTCGCCACCAGTGACGTGATGATTACTCCCCGGATCGTTCCGCTGCCGACGATCAGAACTATTGGTGGCGGGGGCGGCACCGGCGAGTCTCGACCCCATCGCGTCGGCGTCGTCGGCCAGGACGACGCACTTGTGCGGGAATACCGACAGGGCGACGACGTACGGCGGATCCATTGGCGCTCGACAGCGCGGTGGGGCGACCTCATGGTGCGCCGTGAGGAGCAAGCCTGGGATCCAAGCGCCAGCATTGTGCTGGACTCACGATCAAGCGCACACGCGGGTCGGGGCATGCAGAACTCGCTGGAGTGGGCCATCTCGGCCGCAGCCTCGATCGGGATTCACTTCTTGGACGACGGTTTCGGTATCGAGATCTACGAAGCCGATGGTCCCCTGAACATCAGCGGAACTATGGGCCAGCACAGCTCGGCGTCCCAGGAGCTTGTGATCAGTCGGTTGACCGACCTCAGGCCACGTCAGACCACCACGATCCACCACGCAGTTGAATCGGCCACAGTTGACCGGCCCGGTCAGCTCGCCATCGCGATCATGGGCCGGATGAACGCCCAGGATGCGAACTCGCTGCTCCGGGTACGACGCAATCGGGCTCAGGGCCTGGCGATGCTGTTGGACGTTGACACCTTTGCCGACGAACCAGCCACTGAACAGCAGCGGGCACAGCATGAGCTGGCAGGACAAATCCTGCGCGACAACCAGTGGCGAGTGATCGATGTGCCACGCGGGATGGGCGTGGCCGACGCGTGGTCTGCCCTCGAACAGCTCAATACGGCGGCCTGAACATGCGCGCCTCCGACCGCAGCGCCATTGCCGTGACCATCTCAGTGATGCTGGCCTGCCTCACCGTGACCCCACTCACCCAAGATCCCGGCTTTCTC
>JAICEV010000521.1 GCA_025923975.1 Propionibacteriaceae bacterium | reverse complement strand
CACTCGGACAGACCAGAGCCCGTACCCGGACGGGCGCCTCGATCGTCGCCATCGTCCGGTCCGACGATGTGATCGCCTCACCGACTCCAGCCGATGTGCTCCTGCACGGCGATGTGCTGGTGGTGATAGGTACGTACGACGGAATCGCCGGGGTGCGAAAGATCATTCACCCCTGAGTCATGGACAGCTCCGCCGCACTGCTGCTTGAACTGGGCATCGTCCTGACGTTGCTCAGCATCCTCGGCACGTGGTCGCGACGCCTGTCATTGTCACCGGTCCCGCTCTATCTACTGGTCGGACTGTTCCTCGGCAAGGGCGGGGTTGCACCTGTCCCCGCAGCCGGGGAATTTCTGGCGATCGGCGCCTCGATTGGAGTGGTGCTGCTGCTGCTCACATTGGGTCTTGAGTTCTCCGTCACCGAGTTCGCGGTCAGTGTCCGCCGGCACTTCCGCTCAGCCGGTGTCGACGTCGTGCTGAATTCGCTTCCGGGCGCCATCGCCGGCTGGCTGCTGGGATTGAACGGCGTCGGCATCCTGGCCCTGGCGGGGGCTACCTACGTATCCTCGTCAGGCATAGTCGCTCGGCTGCTGAGCGATCTGCGCCGTCTGGGAAATCGGGAGACTCCGGCAGTACTGTCCGTGCTGGTTCTCGAAGACTTCGCCATGGCCGCGTATCTGCCGGTGCTTGTTGTACTCGCCGCGGGAGGCGCCTGGTGGCAGGCCCTCGGCGGCGTGCTCCTCGCCGTTGGCGCCGTCTCGGTAGCGTTCGCCGCGTCGTACCGCTGGGGCGGGCACCTGGGGCGGCTGATTGCTCATCCCGACCCCGAACAGTTGCTGTTTCGGGTGTTGGGTCTGACGCTAATTGCGGCGGCGCTTGCCGAACTCGTCTATGTCTCAGCTGCGGTCGGCGCCTTTCTGGTCGGACTGGCCCTGAGCGGTGACATCGCCAATCAGGCGCGCACGGTGCTGGGGCCGCTCCGCGACTTGTTCGCCGCCACTTTCTTCCTCGCCATCGGCTTCAGCGTCGGGCCGGCCGCACTGTTACCCGTACTGCCCATCGCTGGCGGGTTGGCCGTGGTCAGTATCGTGAGCAAGCTGGGGGCCGGCTGGTATGCCGCCGGTCGCAACGGCGTCGGCTGGCGCGGACGTCTCCGGGCCGGCACCGCCCTCATCGCCCACGGTGAGTTCTCTATCGTCATTGTCGGTCTGGTTGGCGCCCAGCATGAAGTCCTCGGTCCGCTCGTCGTCGCCTACGTCTTCATACTGGCGCTGGCCGGACCAGTTCTCGCCCGGTTCGCCGGTTCCGGATGATCGGCTCTCGAGGGCCCATTGTCTAGGGACCGGCCCGGACCGCGGGACCAGGTAGCTGCGAGCAAGAGCTCCCTCTCGCGATCTGGCCAATTCATCCCGAGAAGGAATGCGTCAACACGAGCTCGGTTAGATGCCGTCGACGAACCGCTCCACGTCCCGCACTCGGCCGACGACGAGGATCTGATCCCCGTAGCTGAGGATTGTTGCCGCCTCCGCATAGGTGTAGTCATCTTTGCCTTCCGGTTTCACGGAGACGACCGTGACTCGGTATTTTTCCCGCAGCCGTGATTCACCGAGTGCAATTCCGACGAGGAATTTCGGAGGCTGTGTTTTAACGATCGCCCAGTCCTTATCAACCTCTATGTAGTCAAGCATTTGACCTGACACTAAGTGGGCGACACGTTCTCCCATCTCGTGCTCGGGTTGGACAACATGGTGGGCGCCGACTCGCTCAAGGATCCTCGCATGTCGATGGTCCAATGCCTTGGCCCAGATGTCTTTGATCCCAAGCTCTGACAGGGCCGCTGTAGTAAGGATGCTGGACTGTTGGTCGGTGCCAATGGCGACGACCGCCCGGTCGAACCCCTCCAAGCCAATCTCGCGTAGCGCATCGATGTCGGTCGAGTCCGCGACAACCACCCGCCCGAGCTGTCCCGCAAGTCTCTGAACGATGAGGTCGCTGCTGTCTATGCCGAGCACCTCGGTACCCCGGTGGGCCAGCTCCAGGGCAAGGGAAGTCCCGAATCGGCCGAGTCCTATCACGACGACCGGCTCTTGATACCTAGCCAACAATGGTCCTTTCCTCAGGCAGTCGATACCGGCGCGCATGCTCGCGTGCTGTCATCGCTGATGCGACCGTAAGGGGACCAATTCGTCCCACAAACATGAGTAGTACGAGCAGCATCCTGGCCGAAGTGGGCAGGTCGGCTGTGATGCCCGTCGAAAGTCCAACTGTTGCGAAAGCCGATACAGTCTCGAAGAGAACCGCATCGAAGCTGAATGGCGTAAGTGCCAACATCAAGAACGTTACTGGTACGACCAGGCCGATCCCCAGCAGGGCGACCGCGAGCGCTTGGCGCTGATTTGCTGACGGCACCCGGCGTCGGCCCACGCCGACAACAGGCTCT
>JAICEV010000520.1 GCA_025923975.1 Propionibacteriaceae bacterium | reverse complement strand
GCACGCCAAGATCATTGACGGACTGGATTGCCATCCGTCAGTCGGCGCCATTCCGGAGCAGGTGGACCTGGCCATCGTTGCTGTGCCGGCCGCCAGGGTTGAACAGGTCATCGAGGAATGCGGGGCTGCGCACGTAGGTGCAGCTGTGGTACTCAGCGCCGGGTTCGGCGAAACCGGACCATCAGGCGAGGCGAGCCAAGTACGCATCCTTGCTTCAGCCCGCCGGCACGACGTCCGAGTCGTCGGCCCGAACTGCATTGGAGTGATCAACACCGATCCTTCGGTACGCCTGAACGCGACCTTCGCCCGAAACACGCCGACGCCTGGCCATCTCGCCGTGGCCTCTCAGTCTGGAGCCGTCGGGATAGCGATTCTCGATTCGGCGGCACGCAGCGGAGTCGGTATCTCGACGTTCGTCTCGCTCGGCAACAAGATCGACGTGAGTACCAACGACCTGCTCTCTTATTGGTACGACGACGTCGCCACCCAAGCGGTCGCGTTGTATGTCGAGTCGTTTGGAAACCCGCGCCGCTTTACCTGGCTGGCTCGGGCCCTGTCGACCCGGAAGCCGATCTTGGCTGTCAAGAGCGGACGGTCAGCCGGTGGTCGCCGTGCGGGCGCGTCACACACTGCCGCCGCGGCGGCTCCCGACGTGGCCGTCGATACCTTGTTCAGGCAGGCAGGTGTGCTGCGCATGGAAACCTTGGGCGAGCTGCTCGATGCCGCGCGGCTACTTACCGAACAACCCCTACCGGCTGGAGATCGACTCGCCATCGTCGGCAATGCCGGGGGTTTGAACATCCTCGCCGCCGATGCCGCTGAGGCCGCCGGCCTCAAGGTTGTGGAGTTGTCTGCGACGCTGCAGCAAAGGTTTGCTCACATCACCCCCCATCTCGCTGGTGTCGCGAACCCGGTGGATCTGGGCGCCGATGCTCCACCAGCGACGATCGGTCGCGCCATTCAGGCTCTCGGGTCCTCGGGTGAAGCAGACGCTCTGGTGGTTACGCTGGTTGCGACTCGCACCAATGACCTGCCGGGAGCACTCGCTGCGCTGTCCGAAGCCGCCGATGACTTGCCGCATCTGCCGACTCTTGCGGTTGTCGTTGGTGGCGAAGCACCACTGACAATTGGCCGGGGGAACCTTCCTGTCTACGAGTTGCCTGAAGACGCAGTCCGCGCGCTTGGGCATGCCTGCCGGTACGCGCGCTGGCGCCGCGAGCCCACCGGCAGTCGGCCGGCCATTCCAGGGATTGACCGGAAAGCTGCCCGGCGCATTGTCGCCGCGGCATTGACCGACGGCGCCGGCTGGCAACCTGTCGGAGTCTCCCATGCCCTCCTGGCCTGCTACGGGATCAAGCTCCTGGAGACCCGGCTCGCAACCAGCGTTGAAAGTGCCAAGGAGATTGCTCATGAGCTGGGTTTTCCTGTCGTCATGAAGGCGACTCGGCCCGGCCTTGTGCACAAGAGCGAACTGGGCGGCGTCCATCTTGGGCTGGCGACGGAGTCGGCCGTTAGCGAGGCATATTCGGCCATCGCGGGCTCACTTGAGGAGACAGAGCCTCAGGTTGCGCTGCAACCTATGCTGCCCACCGGCGTGGAACTGGTCGTTGGCGTGGCCCACGATTCCCTCTTCGGCTCACTTGTCATGGTCGGCTTGGGTGGTGTACAGACCGATCTGCTCGGGGACCGATCATTTCGAGCGGTGCCGCTGACTGATCGTGACGCTGCGGCGATGTGGCGGGAGCTTCATGCAGCCCCACTGCTCACCGGCTACCGCGGCACGGCAGCGATGGACACCGATGGGCTCGAGCAACTGCTGCTTAGGGTTGCCCAGCTGGCGGAAGACTTTCCAGAGGTATCAGAGCTCGACCTGAATCCCGTGGTCGGGATCCGATCTGGCGTTACGGCTCTCGATGTCAAGCTCAAGCTGCAGCCGGCCGAGGATGAACCAGACGCGTACCTTCGGAGCCTGGCCATTCGAGCGAGGAAGTGATGACTGCTCGCTGAGCAGCCGATGGGCCGCTCAGTACCGCGCCGGCTGGTTGTGCTCTAGGTCGGTGAGGTGCCACCGAATGTATGGGTAGAGCCCCGAGTCGTATTCCCACCGAGCTTCGCCGACGGCGGGGACGCGAATGCCATCGAACACCTGGTCGGAGTCATTTCTATTGACCCACCGTTCATTCCGGCCGCGGGCATCGTTGTAACGGATCGCCTGCTCTTTAAGAAGCCGCCCATCGACACCAAAAACGAATGTCATTGACGCTATGACTCCGCCATGGCTGATCGTCGCCCGCGCGGAGTCCGGCCCTAATCCCTCCCAGGTGACGTAGTCGCCCAGGGCTGCAGCGGGAAACCATTGGAACTCTCCCAGGTAGCGGAGGAGATCCCCTTGGTTGAGCCCTCCGCCGGTCTTTTGCGCGACTGGAAAAAGAGAAAGG
>JAICEV010000519.1 GCA_025923975.1 Propionibacteriaceae bacterium | reverse complement strand
GGTTACAGTCGTCGGATGCTCCTCGGCGATCAGCCGTCGCTGGCTGCGCCGTAGTGAGGTGACATGGCGGGAGGCTGCGTGCGGCGATCGAGCATGACGTCGCGGCCGCCGCTGCGATGGCTCCCCCTTCTGGGCAGCTGGGCGCACCTCCTCAGG
This sequence comes from Propionibacteriaceae bacterium, assembly GCA_025923975.1. Taxonomy (GTDB): domain Bacteria; phylum Actinomycetota; class Actinomycetes; order Propionibacteriales; family Propionibacteriaceae; genus Microlunatus. The sequence continues at coordinate 2,291 of JAICEV010000519.1, read as the reverse complement.
CCTCAATTCGTCAGGCCCCAATTCGTCAGGCATGGAAGAGCGCCCGCCTGATGGCAGCAGCATTGGTGAAGATGCGGATTCCGAGAACCACTACGACCGCGGTCGCTAGTTGTGAACCGACGCCGATCTGGTCACCCACGTAGACGATGACGGCGGCGATCAGGACGTTGGAGATGAAGGAAACGGCGAAGACCCGGTCAGTGAAGGTGCCCTCCAAATACGCCCGGAACGCGCCGAACAGGGCGTCCATTGCCGCGACGATGGCGATCGGAAGGTACGGCTGGAGGATCTGGGGAATTGATGGCTCCAGCACGATGCCGAGCACGATTCCGGCAAGCAGGCCCAGCAGCGGGATCACGATGTCGCCTTCCCCGCGTGACGGAGCACCATGCCAGGATCGGCTGCCAGATCGAGCTGCTTCACGTCACTGATCTCGTATCTCATTCGCCGGTTCTGGGCCAAGTCATTCCACCACGCGCCTGCCGAAGACTCAACAAACCGAGCCTGTAGCGCACGCACATCGCCGATGGCTTCAACTCGGTACGGGCGGGCGAGAGAGCGATAGTCGACAGTGATGGCGTCGCCGGCACTCCGGATCGCTGTCAAGCTCGACAGTCGGTGCCCGTTGATAGATACGGCCTCAGCGCCGGCCTCCCAGAGACCATTGGCCAACATTTGCAGATCGATGTCCAAGACCCGATCCCGAGCGTCCGCAGTGGCCGATGGTGAGTCATCCACGACGATCAGCACTCCAGGCCCGCTCACCGGGACATTGCCGACCACTGGATCAAGGGCGTCGATGCGCTCTTCCAGCGCACGCGCGGCATCATCATCGCCCAATGCCGCCGCTCTTAGCGTCGCGATCTCCTGAGACAGGGAGGCGACTCTCCCCTGCAGTTCATCCTGCGCGCGTTCCGCATTCTGGACGCGATTGATCAACTCGGTTCGTTCCACCTGAAGCGCAGGTGCCGCCCGGGTTGTTTGCAATGCGGCGACCGCAAACAGGGAGCCGATGATCAGCGCTAGCACGGCGAGAGGCCAGCGCCGGTTGGCTGACTCGTTTCCGCGCGCAGTGACAAGTGCATAGTCAGGGTCGATCGGATGCCGAATGATCTGATTCAGCAGGTCCATGCTGGCATCTGGCGCTCGACCCGCCGATTGCGCTGGCGGTCCGGGCGCGGACTTTGCTGGCTGGCTTTGGCGCGCTCGGCGCTGTGCGGAGGTGGGTGTCATCCGGGCAGTGAGGTTCCCCGGGCCCGCTAGCGGGTCACGCTAGAGCGACTGCGGCCGTCGATGGGTGGCGTGGAGCGTAGCAGTCTGACGGTCTGAAGAAGGTAGAGGCCTCCGGCGTACCAGTACAATGCTGTGCCCCAGATTGCGAAGGCCCAGCCCAACACCCACGCCAGCTGAAGCCAACCCCCCTGCTGGCCCGAGCCAAGCAGCACCAGCGGGAACGCGTACAGCAGGCAGAAAGTGGCAACTTTGCCCAGGAAGTGCACGGGTAGGGACGAGTAGCCCCTCGTCTTGAGAATTGGCACTAACACCACGACGAAGATATCTCGTCCCACAATGATCACAGCCAGCCACCACGGCACGATCTCTCGTAACGCCAGTCCAACCAGGACAGCAAGAATGTAGAGCCGATCGGCGATCGGATCGAGCATCTGCCCAATCCGGGAGGTCTGGTGCCAGGCCCGCGCCAGGTAACCATCCAGCCAGTCGCTGAGCCCGCCGAGCGCGAGTACGAGTACGGCCAGTCCATCCGCCTGCGGGCCCAGAATCAGCCACAGGACGAGGGGAACGCCGGCCAGCCGCAGGAAGCTGAGCGCATTGGGGAGGGTCCACACGCGATCGGTGTCGTAGAGCGGAACGTGTTCCGACGCGATCGACCGTTCGGCTGACACTTCTGCCGCACCGGTTATCGGCAATGCTTCAGAATCGTGCGAGACGCCGGCGCCCGAGATCGGCCGATCGCTATCGCTCACGGGGCCAGCCTAGTTCTCGGCCTCGCGCACCATGACAGTTGTCAGAGAGCTAGTCGAACCTTCCAGGCTATCCGGCGGGAACGCCGTCAGAGTGCAAATGGTTCCCTCTGCCATCTCGAACGGACGCGGCTCGACCGAACGCCTCGCTAACCGGAAAATTCGCACGGTGTGTTGGCGACGGAGCGCAAGGGCTGTTGACACGGCATCGTTGTGCAATCGGCGGTACATGCTGGCTCGCGCTCGTTCCATGTCAAGCTCGCTCGGGCGTGCTGGAAGCATGGGATCGACCGCATCCAGTACATGGCT
>JAICEV010000518.1 GCA_025923975.1 Propionibacteriaceae bacterium | reverse complement strand
CGCCGGAAGCGCCGAAGCGAAGAGCGCACCAAGGATGATCACTGCAGCAACCCCCGTCACCCACCCGACCAGAAAGGGGAGTGCGGCTCGATTTCGATTGGGTGACAGCAAGATCAAGATGGTCACCGTTATGGGTACTGAGCTGAACGCGACTGCGACGGCGATCGGGAGCAGTCCGCCGAGTGCCTGCCACATCGTGCTTAATCGTCCCCCTTACCGGTGACTGACTCGACACGCTAGCGGACCTAAGCGCGAAGACTGAGCAATCCGTCTGATTCAAGATCGATTCTTGACCCGAAGTGCCGGCTCGCTTTGTCCAGTACGGTTTTGATCCATCGGGCGTCCTGGTGGGAGGCTCGGTGCAGCCGCATCTGGCGAGCCTGCAGCGGCGCCATGCGCAGCTCGACCAGCTGTCCGGACATCGGATCCAGACGCGGCAGGTAGAGCAGCCGAAGATCATGCCGATACTGATCGTGGCCGCGGATGCCCTCATAGTCGTCCACCAGATCCCCACAGCCGTACAAGATCAACTTACCGCGGTAGACCTCAATAGGCCGCGGATGGTGCGAGGAATGCCCATGAACCACATCGACTCCGCTGTCTATCAGCCGGTGTGCAAAGCGGACTTGATCGGTTGCGACGCGGTAGCCCCAGTTGCTACCCCAGTGCACGGAGACAACTGTGAGGTCACCAGGCTTCTGGGCCTCTCGTATCCGGTCGCAAAGTTCATCGGCAGCGGCATCGCTAAGCGTGATGAGGACCTGGACGCCGGGAGTGTCATCGGTGGCGGCCCAGTCGTAAGGGATGCCGCTGGACGGCGAGCCGAAGGCAAAGATCAAGACACGTCCGCTCGTCCTCGGAATTGGAATGATCACCGGCGACTGAGCCTCGGGCAGGGATCGTCCGGCGCCGGCGGCTGCGAGTCCGGACGCGGCGAGCACATCGAGGGTTTCAAGCAGGCCGCCGCGGCCGAAGTCGAGTACGTGATTGTTGGCGAGTATGCATGCATCGGGTCGGACGGCGGTCAGTGCCTCGGCGTTTGCCGGGTTCATCCGGTAATGGACGGCCTTATCAGGGACGTAGTCGTCACTAGTTGTGATGCTGGTCTCCAGATTGATAATCCGGGCGTCGCAGCCGGCGTACTCGAGCAGCTCTAGGGCGTCACCCCAAGGCCAGGACCAATCGACCGGTTGCGGGATTTTGCCGTTCGCCCTGACCGCAAGATCGACGTAGGTCCGAGCGTCGCGCACTTGGCGCTCGAACAGCGCGGGGTTCCCCGGGTGCGCAAGAATCTGGTCGACTCCGCGACCCAGCATCACGTCTCCGCTGAGAAACAGTGTCAGCGCGTCTGGCGCTGGCTTCGACACAGCCTCGGCCATCCCTTAACAGAGTAGAACTTTGATGAGCCCAGGACGCATCCACCGCCGCCGGGAGGCGGATGGGAAACTGAGGGCGATGGATACCGTTCTCATAACTGGAGGAACGGGGCACCTTGGCCGGGATCTGGTCTCTCGGCTCAAGGGCCCTTACCGGATACGCGTAGTGGCGCGGTCGGCAGGATCAGATCCTGATGTGGAGTGGCTGCGTGGTGATCTCGCCACCGGTGAAGGCATCGCGGACGCGTTGGTCGGCACCCAGACACTGATCCACGCTGCGACCCTGTCCCCAGCCGCCCGACGTGGCTACTTCGTTCCCAAGGACCTATGGACCAGCCCCAGCGAAGTCGATCGCGAAGGTACGTCGCGGTTACTGGATCTCGCCGCTGCGGCCGGCGTTGGGCACATCCTCTATGTCTCCATCGTGGGCATCGACAGACCACGGGTTCCGTACCTGCGACGCAAGCTCGAAGCCGAATACCTGGTTCGGCAGGGCCCGATCCCCTGGTCGATCGCCCGCGCCACCCAGTTCCATTGGTTGCTCGACCGCATGTTCGGCAAGATGGCTCGGCTCCCGATGGTGCCGCTACCCGATCTGCAGCTGGAGTCGGTGGATACGACCGATTTCGCTGACTATCTCGTCGAGTCTGTTGGTCAGGGACCGGCCGGGCGACTGGACGACTTCGGCGGACCGGAAGTCCTGACATTTTCAGAAGCTTTCGACCAATGGCGCCACATTCGGGATGGTTCCGTGCGCACCATGCGGGTCCCGCTGCCGGCGGCCGCCACGAATGCCGCCGCGGCCATGTCGCTCAGCGACCCGTCCAGCAGGCATGGCACGATCACCTGGGCAGAGTGGCTGCGTACTCACACTGCGGAGTGAGGTTGGGGCGACTGCTTCAGGTCCGTCGGACCCTGGGCGTCCACCTGATCATCATCGCCGTCTGGTAGCTCCTCACCATGCTGTCCGGACAGCAGCGGCAGCACCCATCTGGAACGGTCGTCCACATCGACAAACAGTGCTCTTGCGAACAAGGTCAGCGGAATGGCGAGTAATGCACCCCAGGCGCCCAGT
>JAICEV010000517.1 GCA_025923975.1 Propionibacteriaceae bacterium | reverse complement strand
TTAAGGATCGGTCCCGCGAACATCACCTTCCAGGCAGTGGCGTTACCAGATCTTCGCCCAACGCCGGAGGTCAGCGAAACTTCGGTTCGGTTCGTGCAGACGGCTGGCGGACGTTCGGGGGTTACGGCCCCCAGATACGTTGATCATCCGCCGTATCTGCAGGTTGCCCCTCCGGTGGTCTGGACGACACTGGCCCTTACCATCCATGCCGACGGGTCTTCGGAGTACCAGGTGGTCGGCGCTAGCCCATTTCCACGCCACTGGATTTATGACCAGTCCGGGCGGCATGTGGCAAAGAGTGGCCTGATTGAGTTTCGGGATTGGTATCGGGAAGCCTTCGGTCCGCAGACACCCTGGGGCGGCATCGACACGCCTGCTCTCATTCGACCCGCGGTCTCCGATGTCCAGCGAGAGATCTCCGACCTCATCATCGGCCGCAGTCCCACCTTCGAACGTCTAGAAGCTGGGCAGGTCCTCGTACGGCAGGGCGATGCTGGCAACGAGTTGTTCCTCCTGTTGGACGGCTTGCTCTCGGTTGAAGTGGATGGAACGGCGGTGGCGGAGGTCGCTCCGGGCGCCGTACTCGGCGAACTGGCGCTGCTACGTGGAGGCCGGCGGCAGGCGACAGTTCGGGCCATCACCCAATGCCGGGTGGCACGGGTGCGGGGCGACGAAATCGACAGGGCGTCCCTGGAGCGCCTAACACAAGACCGAGAAGCGACTAGCAACCAGCCGCACGGCTCCGCCGAGAGTTAGCGGACCGCGTCGGCGTGAGCGAATACTCAAGGCAGGAGATCGCCCAGCAGGCTGGGGTCGACCCCGATTATGTCGACAGGTTGGTCGAGCTCGGCATCCTGACGCCAGCTACGGGAGACGTCTTTTCGCCGGGTGACGCGCTCCGGACACGTTGGCTGCAGAGCTTTGAGCGGGCTGGCGTGCCGCTCGACGGGCTGGCTGCCGCTGTCCGGGATGGCGCGCTCTCGTTCTCCCACCTGGACGTGCCCGCGTTCGATCGATTCGCCGGGCTCAGCAGCACAACCTTCCGGGAGTTGAGCAGCAGTACAGGCATTTCCCTCGAGTTGCTGACGGTGGTCCGAGAGGCCGCCGGCTTCGCGGCACCCCGGCCGGAGGATCTGGTTCACCAGCATGAGCTGTCGGTCGTCCGAGTGATCGAGCTCGAGCTCGCGAACGGGTTCCATCCCATGGTCATCGAGCGGTGGCTGCGAGTCTGGGGGGACAGTCTTCGCCGCATCGCCGAGACCGAGACGGCCGACTGGCGCAACGAGGTCATCACACCGCTCCTGGCGTCGGGAATGACCGCGGTCGAGATGTTGAAGGTCCAGGCCGACCTCGCGTCCCAGCTGGCACCCCTCAACGAGCGGGCGCTGCTGGCGATCTACCACGGCCAGCAGGAACAGACTTGGATCCGAGAGACCGTCGAGCAAGTCGAGGTTGCGCTTGAGCAAGCGGGTCTGTACCGCCGTTTGGACCGTCCGCCGGCGATGTGCTTCCTCGACATCACGGGATACACACGACTGACGGAGGAGCGCGGGGACGAAGCGGCCGCGGACCTGGCGGCGCGGCTGGCTCACCTGGTACGGCGGTCCTCGCAGGAGCACAGCGGGATGCCCGTGAAGTGGCTCGGCGACGGTGTGATGTTCCACTTCCCAGAGCCGGGAAATGCCGTGCTTGCCGCCGTCGAGATGGTGGATGTGGTCGGGAGCCACGGCTTTCCACCGGCGCACGTTGGGATCCACGCGGGGCCGGTGGTTTTCCAGGAAGGTGACTACTTCGGCAGGACCGTGAACATCGCGGCAAGGATCGCCGACTACGCAAGACCCGGCGAAGTCCTGGTCAGTCAGGAAGTCGTCCGCGCGGCGGACGGAGGACCCGTGACATTCACCGAGATCGGGCCGGTGGAGCTGAAGGGCGTCTCAGGGACACTTCGGCTCTACATCGCCCGCCGCGACGCCTGAACGCACAGTATTGAGCGGTCGAGGCTTCCAATGTCCTGACGGAGAGGCGTGCCTCCGTGACTCATCTCGCTCTCGCCTATTTGAAAATCGCGCGGTCATCGTCGCATCGCCGACATCGGTGCACGGCGTCGTCTGTTGGCCTCCGGAGTCGAGCCAACAGCGAGACGATGGAAGCCGGTCTCACCGCAGACCTCGAGCTGTGCGATACCAGCGAAGAAGGCGGCTACCCGGCTGGACTCCGTCTCCTCGATCAACGTTTGATCTGAGCCATTAATTGATCTTGGCCTCTCCTCCAATTCGCTTAGCTAAGCTATGGTTTGACCGCCATTCCGACCGCCATCCATGGTCGACTTCGTGTGTTCGCTGGTGTTCACTGCCGTACGGATTCCTTACGGGTAAGCATTTCCGGACATCGGGGTACGGCAGCGCACGCGTCGCCGGTAACGTACAAGCAAGGGGTCAGCAGTTCGAGTCTGCTTGCTCCCACT
>JAICEV010000516.1 GCA_025923975.1 Propionibacteriaceae bacterium | reverse complement strand
TGACCACCCGCCTGGATGGTGGCCAAAAACCCCAGCTCTATCTGCGGCTGATGCGGCCGCGAAATCTCTACACGTACGCGCTGACGTCGGCGGATGCACGAGTAGCACACAGCTTGGCCGGAGATCGGGAGATGGATAGGCGGTTCGGGCTCATCTATCGCGAGTCGACGCCGGCGATATTCTGCGACGCACATCTGGTGGATCGGGTGGGAACCACCAGCCTTGGTTGCTACGCCCATTACGTGCCACAACTGCATCCGGATCCGGCTGAGGAACCCCTCGACCTCCAGCGGCTCGCCATGATCAAAGCTGGTCGAGCATACCGGCGGTGAGCCGACGCTGCAGGCCGGGGTCGGGGGTCGACGTAGTGGACCCCGTCTTGCCAATGCACCGCTGGGTATTCCCGACGGAACCCGATCAGCCCCAACCAACGTGAGGTCGCGGGCCGGCCGTCAGGCAACCCAGGATGGGCCAGCACTTCGGCGCCGACACAGACGCTGACCACCAGCGGATCGCCCACCCTGCGCTGCTCCTGCAGCCACTCCTCGATCGGAGCGGAGCTCGGCTCGCCCCGATCGTGAATCTCCGGCACCACGATGACGTCGGGCGCCGCGCACTGTTGCTATCCAGCGTCATAACTCGTACATTGACGTTCGAGATGAATACCAGGACCGTGTCAGCCGAAGGATCCACGCGGCTGCGTGCCGACGCCCGCCGAAACGTTGCTCGAATACTGGAAGCCGCAGAGGCATGTCTTGCCCGTGACCCGGACGCCAGCATGAGCGACATTGCCACCGAGGCGGGTCTGGGTCGCGTGACCATCTACGGGCACTTCGCATCGCGTCAAGTCCTTGTCGAGGCGGTCGTCCGGCGTGTATTGGATGCGGCCGACAAAGCCCTCAATGAGGTCGACCTCTCCGGTGACCCGGTCGTCGCCTTCGAGCGGTTGGTCAATGCCAGCTGGCAGGTGACTCTGCGATCAGGCAGCGTGATTATCGCCGCCGACAAGGCGTTGCCTGCCACGATGGTGCGCGAGGCGCACGCCGGAGGGCTCGAGGAACGGGTGCGTAACTTGATCACCGACGGCCAGCGCTCGGGTGCCTTTCGTTCCGACCTGTCCGCTGACTGGCTGATAGCGACCTTCCACGCCGTCTTGTATGCAGCGGCGGAGGAGATCGACGCCGGGCGCCTCGACTCCGCCGTGGCGGCGGGAGTCATCACCAACACGATGCTCGCCGTCCTGCAAACGAAGCCGACATCAATCTGACCGCCTGCTGCTCCGTCGGATCCGCCCCCACGGCTTGAACACCGCGAGCACAAACGCCACGGCCAACGCAGTCGGCGACATTATTGGCGGGTAAAGCATGTCGGTGAAGTCCCATTCCATGTTGGGACGCTGAGGCAGTAGCTGCGCAAATCCTGCCGTACCTCGCGATCTCGGATGAAGGGTGAGAACCAGTCGCGCAGCATCCCATCCGGCACTGGATGCTTGGCCAGCGCAGCCACTACGGAGCGACGAACTGCCGCGGACCGCATCAGCAGGCGATGCAGCGGAACTCCGGCGCCAACTCTGCGATCACATCCCGCCATACCGTGTGGTTCATCAGGACCCCGTGCAGCAATACGACGGTCGGTCCAGCACCGCCGGTGTCGATGTAGTCGATCGGTCCAGCCGAGAGCTCGATGGTTTTGGGTTGCGAGTCGGAGGTTGTCGCCGCTTCCGGAATCGTTTGTCGTACAGGTTCGTTCATGGAGCCCACCTTGGAATGGGCAGCTGTCCATCGACCAGGCCAGTTCGAGCCCAATTGCTAGCCAGTCCCCGACGTTTGCTGCCGCAGGACGGCAAACATGGGTCAAATTGCCCCGCGAGGTACCCGTTAGCCATCCGAAGACGGAGAACGCGGGGCTCGGGCGCAGTTACCCAGGCTGGTGCCACAGCACCCTGAGCCCCGCGGTCGCGTACTCACACGGAGGAGTGATCGACCTGCGTAGCGGGCAGCTGAGGCCGTACGCGGCTAACGGTGCGCAGTGTCAGCCCGGCAGCAACTGCTGCAGCGACGGCGCCGAGTGATCCGAAGGTGCGCAGGGTGTGAAATGCCGCCCACCTGGCACGAATCTCCTGCCAATCTGGGGGCAGCGTCTCTGCCGTCCACGTGACGATCAATTCGTCGATGGGTACCTCCACCGCCAGAGTGATCACGAGGACCGCGATCATGAGCAGCAGCGCGGCGAGCGCAAACCAGCCCGCCACGGCCGAACGAGCGGCAAATAGCAGCACTACGACGGCCAGGCCGACCATCAATGCGGAGATCATCAGCACCTCCATGACGGTGGCCAGGTTGGCGATCATGTGCTGACCATCGGCCAGGACGGTCTCGGCATCGTATTCGGTCATGGTCCGAGCCAGGGAAAGCCAGGTTCCCCACATCACACCCGCGACCAGTACGTACAACATGATGCTCACAAACTG
>JAICEV010000515.1 GCA_025923975.1 Propionibacteriaceae bacterium | reverse complement strand
TTAAGAATAGATTCTACCGCTCGCTAGAGAGAGCTGCTACCGCTCGGATCGGGTCAAGCACGCCGGAGCCACGAGTCGCCGCGCTCGGTCTAGGCGTTGGCGGACGGCCGAGAGGCGGTTTCGGGCCTGACGGGACACAGTTTGAACCCGCTTTCTGCTGATGTAGGTACGTCGCGGATGGGCCACCAGCTCGACCAGCCCGCCGTTTCGGCACCGAGAACGACGAGTCAGTCGAGGATAGCGGCCCGCAAATGCTGTTGCTGATGCTCCCTGCCGCGCTCGGCAATGATCGGGCCGACCATGCCGAGGCCTAGCAGGACCACCAGCCCGGGTTACGCCTCGGTCCACTGGTTGCGCTCATGGAACCGCTCTTGGACCGTGGAACCAGTGCTGGCCGACCAGACGGGCACAAATGGGATCTCATCGGTTAGATTTCGACTGCCTCTGCCAGTTCAAGGTTGGCAAAATTAACCCATCCCCGGCTGTCGGGCCTGGTGTCGGACTCCGGCAGGATCTGGGGGCGCGCGGGAAGCAGCCAGTGAAATGCGACACTCCCTCGAAGCTTCAACCCCTGCGCGCCGTCCGGCTTCGACAAGTTCCTGCCATCGAAGGAGCTGTGACGTGACAAATCCGGTCAGATGCCTCGGAAAGATCCTGGCGACGTTTGTCGGCAGCGCTCTGGGAGGAGCGTTCTTCCTGCTCGGCAAGGCTCGCGGCAGGAAGGCGCTGCATCCTCGAGGTGAGGTCCTTCAGGGGCTGATCGGTCGACACGGCACCGTCGGGAGGACTGGTGTTGCCTGGCTTGATGAGGCAGGCACCGACCGCGTCGCGGTGCGCTTCTCCCGATCCCTGGGTTTGCCTGCTCCCCGCCCAGACATCCTGGGTCTGGCACTGCGGATCCCCACGGAACCCGGCCAGTTCGGTGATGTGCTTCTGGCGACGACCGGAACAGGACACATCGGCCGATATGTGTTGTTGCCGGCACGCCGGCATGGTCTGCGCGCCTACACATCGCTGTTTCCTTTCAGGACCCTGGCTGGCCCGCTCGTGTTGGCAGCGATTCCGACCGCGGGCAGTCCCCGACAATACGAGCTGGCCTACGCCACGCCGACCGGACCGTGGCTGCCATTCGGAACACTGGAAGTAACGCAGACGACCTACCGTGGTCATGACCTCGATCTGTCCTTTGACCCGGTCCTGAACGTCGTGCCGGGCCTTGAGACCTACGACTGGGCAGCTCAACTACGCAGGTTCTCCTACGCCGCCTCTCGCCGAGCGCGCGAGCACCAAAATGTTCCTACTGGGACGCGGGTTGAGAAGTGAGCCTTAGCCGAATCACCGCAGGTCCGGGCCGACCTGCCGGGCCGCTGCCTCTGCCTGCACCTTGCTGACCTCGATGATCCGTCCACAAGCAGTACAGCTGTCGAGGTATTTCGTACCGACCGAGAACAGCGGAATGAAGAATAGTGAGAACTTGCGGTTCTGCTTGGTCAGCTGATGGGCGGCGTTGTTGCCGCAGGTCTCACATGTGAAGACCAGTGTCGACAGCAGGACCTCGGTTACACCGATGCCGATGATCAACATCTCAAAGCATCCTCGTTCACAATTTCGCCCAACCCGGCTGCGACACGTACTGTGGCGAGCCTTACCCATCCGGCCGGGCCTGAACCGTTCTGCTACCGATGATCACACCCCGGGCCCAACGTTCACTTGGGGCTCCCCGTCAAAATGCTGCCGCCGTTAAACCCCGCGACCGTCCTAACCAGCCACATCGTGTTGACCGTCAGCGTTTGTCGCGCGAATGGCGGGGTACCAAACGGACCATGGGCGACCAGACCGATCAGACCGATCCCACCGAGCAGTACGACCAACCCGAGCACACCGATGAGCAGCAACCCCATCCCGGGCTGACCAAGACCATGCAGGACAAGCCGGACCATGGCGAGCACTCCTACCGCGGCAGCAGTCGGCTCACCGGCAAGCGAGCGGTGATCACTGGTGCGGACTCCGGGATCGGCCGCGCCGTCGCCTTGGCCTTCGCCCGGGAAGGCGCCGACGTTGTGCTCAGCTACCTCGAGGCCGAAGAGGCCGACGCCGATCAGACGGTGAGCCTGGTGGAGGCGGCGGGCCGCAAGGCCATCCGCTGCCCCGGCGATATCCGCAGCGAGGAGATCTGCCAGAAGATCGTCGACAGCGCCGTCGAGCAGCTGGGCGGCATCGATGTCCTGGTCAACAATGCGGCCTACCAGATGGCCCAAATGGGCGGGATCGCCGACATCACGACCGAGCAGTTCGACCAGGTGATGAAGACCAACCTGTACGCCATGTTCTGGCTGTGCAAGAAGGCGATTCCGCACATGAAGCCGGGCGCCACGATCATCAACACCTCCTCGGTGCAGGCGGTCAACCCGTCGCCGGAACTGCTCGACTACGCCACCACCAAAGCCGGCATCCACAACTTCACCAAGGCCCTCGCGC
>JAICEV010000514.1 GCA_025923975.1 Propionibacteriaceae bacterium | reverse complement strand
AGCCGGCCCGATACCGCAGGTAATCGGTGGATTCGTGTTCATGTTGACCGGCTTCGGGCTTGGCTGGGTCAATGCAGCAGGCGACTACTCCCGCTACTTGCCGCGGCACGCATCGAGCGCCGGCGTGGTCGGCTGGACTACCTTCGGAGCCTCACTTGGTCCGGTTGTGTTGCTGATCATCGGACTAATGCTCGCGGGGTCATCGCCGGAGCTGAGTGAGGCCGTCGCCACCGATCCCATCGGTGCGCTGACCACCTTGCTTCCGATCTGGTTCCTCATTCCGTTCGCACTGGTGGCCGTGCTCGGCCTGGTCGGTGGTGCCGTCCTCGACATTTACTCCTCTGGCCTCGCACTCCTCAGCGCAGGTCTGCCGGTGCCGCGATTCGTCGCCGCCGCCATCGACGGCGTGTTAATGATCGCCGGATCGATCTATCTGGTGTTTATCGCCGATAACTTCATCGGACCGTTCCAGGGCTTCCTGATCACATTAGGCGTCCTGATCGCGTCGTGGTGCGGCATCTTCCTCGGCGACTTCGCCCTGCGCCGTCGCCCGTACGCCAGCTCTGAGCTGTTGGATCCTCGCGGCCGGTACGGCAGCGTCCGAATCTCCTCCCTGGTGTTGCTGTTGATCGGTGCCGTGGTCGGTTGGGGCCTGGTCACCAATTCCTTCGCCGGCTGGCTTGGGTGGCAGGGATATCTGCTCGGCCCGCTCGGGCTGGGTGGTCGGGAAGGTTCCTGGGCGTACGCGAACCTCGGAGTGCTCGCGGCGTTGCTCATCGGATTCCTCGGCACGCTGCTGTTGGGCGCCCGGAGCGTACGAGCACAGGAGGCAAAGCCGCTTTCTGAGGCCGATCTTGAGGCCGCAGCTGTCGAATGAACGAGAACATGCCAGTGCTATCCAGGGATGCCGGGGCCTCCTGGCTAATGATCATCGATATGCAGCGGATCTTCGGCGAACCGGTCAGTGAATGGTCCACCCCGGGCTATGAATCGGCATCGGCTGGAATCCAGCGGTTGCTGGGCGCATTCTCCTCCCGCGTCTGCCTTACCCGGTTCCTGCCGCCCGAGCCGCCGACTGGGGTGTGGATCGCCTACTACGAGAAGTGGCCCTTTGCCCTCGATCCGCTGAACGCTCACCTGTATGAGCTCAGCGAGGAGTTCGCATCCGTCCCGGCGACGATTGTCGACCGGACGACCTTTGGTAAGTGGGACGCCGAGACCGACCGGGCGCTCGGATATCCCGGGGAGGTAGTGCTTGGCGGCGTGACCACCGACTGCTGCGTACTCTCGACCGCGCTGGCAGCTGCTGACGCCGGCGTGCACGTCACGGTGGCTGCCGATGCCTGCGCGGGCGTCACTGGGGAAGATCATCAGCGCGCCCTCGACGCTATGGCGCTGTACAGCCCATTGATCGATGTCGCTCAGGTGGACTCGATCCTCGCCTCGCTAGGCAAATGAGCACGGCCAGCGACCGGGCCCGTGGCGCCCTGTATGGCCTTGCCATTGGTGACGCGCTCGGCATGCCGACACAGTTGATGTCACATGAGGAGGTTGCTGCCTGCTTCGGTGTCCTCGACGGATTTCGGGAAGCGCCGGAAGACCACCCGATCGCGGCGGGACTGCCGGCCGGGTCGGTCACCGACGATACCGAGCAGGCGCTGCTGCTTGCCGACACCTTGCTCACTGGCGGTGGACACATCGACAGCGAGGATCTCGCCCGCCGACTGGTGGCCTGGGCAGAACGCGCGCGGGAACGTGGATCGCTGGATTTGTTGGGGCCGTCAACCAGCGCCGCAGTCGCGGCGGCCGTGGCTGGTGCCCCACTGGATGAAACACGTTTCGGAGCGACCAATGGGGCAGCGATGCGGATCACCCCGGTCGGTTTGATCATTTCTACCGATGATCTTGACGGCCTTGTTGATCTCGTCGTGGAGGCGTCCCGAGTGACCCACCACACTGGTGTGGCGATCGCTGGTGCGGCCGCGGTGGCAGCCGCCGTTAGTGGCGGCATCAGCGGAGCGTCCGTCGCTGAGGCTACGACGCTCGGCATCAAGGCTGCCGAGTTGGGTCAGCGACGAGGTGAATGGGTGGCGGGAGCTGCGGTGGCTCGCCGGATTGCATGGGCTATTGGGCTGATCGACGTAAACGATCATGATCGTTCGGTCCGCGATGTTGTCGAGTTGGTCGGGACCAGCCTGGCGACGCAGGAATCAGTACCTGCCGCCTTCGCGGTGCTTGCGCTGCATCCAGACGATCCGTGGCAGGCGTGCTTGACAGCCGCCTCGCTCGGCGGCGACAGCGACACCAATGCTGCCATGGTTGGCGGGATCGCAGGCGCCTGTCATGGCATGGACGCCTGGCCGCCTGACGCCGTTGGAACGGTACGTGAGACCAATCCATTGGATCTGGAGATAGTCGCCGAGAAACTGCTGGCACTGCGCACCGGTCCATGATCACCGAGTTGTCAGCGTCTGTGGT
>JAICEV010000513.1 GCA_025923975.1 Propionibacteriaceae bacterium | reverse complement strand
TTCTACATGGTGTTGTTCATCGCCGCCATCAAGGGCGTCCCCGCCGAGGTCTTCGAGGCCGCCCGGATCGACGGCGCCGGACGTTTCCGAACCGCGATTTCGATCACCATCCCGCTGATCCGCGAGAACGTGCAGACCGCCTTTATCTACATCGGGATCCTCGCGCTAGATGCATTCGTCTACATGGCCGCCTTGGAACCGGGTGGCGGCCCCGATAACACGACCCTGGTGATGGCCCAACAGCTCTTTACTACTGCGTTCACCAAGGGCCAGTTCGGCTATGCCTGCGCAATGGGTGTCGTGCTCGCGGTCATCACGTTGGCGTACGCCGGTCTGGTGTTTCTCGTGAACCGAATCCTTGGTGGAAAGAGTGAGGTCGGCGAATGACCCAGATCTCCCAAGTCGGCGCCGCACCCGCACCATCGGGCGACCGAGCGCCATTCGAGCCAGCCGAGTCCGGCGGGCCTCCAGGAACCGCCGGTGACAAGGCGGTGACTGGCTTCTCTCATGGGGTCTTGATCATCTGGTCCGTGCTGGTCATCCTGCCGTTGATCTGGGTCCTGATGTCCTCGTTCAAGACCAGCTCCGAGATCTTCGCCTCGCCGTTCGCCCTACCGCAGAACTGGAGCTTCGACAACTATGTCAATGCCTGGACAACGGCCGGGATCGGGAGCTTTTTCTTCAACTCGGTGATCGTCGTAGTCGGCGCGCTGATCTTGACGATGTTGTTCGGATCGATGTCGGCCTATGTGCTCGCTCGGTTTACCTTTCCGGGCAGCCGGTTGCTGTACTACCTCATGCTCGCCGGGCTGACATTCCCGATCTTCCTGGCGATCGTGCCGTTGTTCTTCGTGCTGCGGGGAATCGGTCTGCTCAACACGTTGCCTGGCCTGATCTTGACTTACGCGGCGTTCGCGTTCCCGTTCACCGTGTTCTTCCTGTATGCCTTCTTCCGGTCGCTGTCAAAGTCGATCGCCGAGGCGGCTGCGGTGGACGGCGCGGGCGAGTGGCGGACCTTCTTCCAGATCATGCTGCCGATGGCCAAGCCGGGACTGGCTACTGTCGCGATCTTGAACTTTGTGGGCTTATGGAACCAGTTCCTGCTGCCGATCGCGCTGAACACCAACCCCGACAACTACGTCCTCACCCAGGCGATGGCGTCATTTGCATCCCAGGCCGGCTACTCGGTGGACTTCGGGGCGCTCTTCGCGGCAGTGGTCATCACCGTGGTCCCGGTGCTGATCATCTATCTGATCTTCCAGCGGCAGCTACAAGGGTCGGTGTCGGCAGGCACTAACAAGTAGGCCAGCCGTCAAGCCTTGTTTGCTCCTTGGGGATGCGGGATCTTCTTGCTGCTTTCAAGGAGGAGCCATACAAACGGCAGGAGCAGCACAAGTTTTATCAGTGGTGAGACTCCACCGGGTCCGGAACCGAAATACCGCACGACGTAGCTGTAGATTTCCGCGCCAATGGCCAGGGCCATCACGCCAATCCCGAACAACTTCACCTTGCCATGGCTCATCAACAGCACTGTAGCGCTACACCACACCAGGAAAACGTCGCCTGACAATGCTTCAAGCTGTTGCCCGAGGATTTGAAACGCCAGGTACGCAAGCCAATCGATATGCATCAGCTGACTGATGCCTTGCAACAGAAATGTGACTCCTAGAGCGCCGATCGAAAGACAACCGATCCAAGGTAGCCATCGGGGCGGCTTGAAATCGAACGCGGCGACTGCTGTGAGGATAAACCCGACCCCAAGCACAAGATGTAACACGATTTCAGCGCCGCTCCCAACAATGAGCTGAAACAGGAAGGCGATCGGAACGCCCAGTAAACACACGCTTGCAGCTACTACCCCGCGTAGCGATCGCACGATCAAGGATCCTTCCACAAAGGTACCGAGCGATATTCGGCATCCGGAAGCCCGATCACGGCAACTGGGCGCTGACAGCACCATACAGAAGGTGCAGTACGGGCATAGCATCAGAAGCCCAGCGCAAAGAGGGAGCCGAGATGGCATATGTGATTGACTGCGCGGACGGCATGCAAGTCCGCGGCGAGCCGTTGGATGAGCTCCGCACGAACGTCGAGCAGCATGTCGCGGAGTACCACAGCGGCGAGGACCTTGATTTCGAGGCCATCATGGCCACGGCCCGCGAGGAGTAAAGCGGATCCGAGCTGGCTACCTGATGTCGCTTGGGTGTGCCTCGACGTGAGGTAATAAGCGGTTCCCACGAAATTCGCTTGGCTCAGCTGGAACGGTCAGCTGGCGGGAATGTTGTGATTGAGCCGGAAAAGGTTGTCAGGGTCGTACTTGCGCTTCACCGACTGCAGGCGTCCTAGATTCGCACCAAACGTATCCCTGACAGACTGGTCGCCCTCTTCATACAGGCCGGGGAAGTTGAAGTACTCGCGATCACTGGAGAATGGCTCGAGCACACGAAAGACCTCCCTCCCCCATTCGATGCATGCTGCG
>JAICEV010000512.1 GCA_025923975.1 Propionibacteriaceae bacterium | reverse complement strand
GGTGTGGCCCAATTCCCAGGGCAGCGCGATCTTGATCAGGTTCCGAACCAGAGCCCGTCTGGGAGAGGGCTGCGCCCAAGTCCGCTGATCGATTACCTGAAGTCGCAGCAGCCGCTTGCCCGGCGTACGCCCCCGCGGCCGGGCTTCCCACCAAGCCGCCCACGCGGTCGCCGGCGCTATCACGAGCACGAAACCAATCGCGTTGACCGCGAGCGAACTCAGCGTGACACCGCGCCGGCTGAGCAACAAGCCGATCGGAACCAGCAGCGCGGGAATGATCAGATAGGTTGTCCCATCGACTGCGACTGCGGCTAGCCGGGGCAGCGGCGGAGCGCTGAGACGGCCAGCTGGCGGAGCATCACCCTGGGTTTGACTCATGACGTACCCAATCATCACAAGCGATCAGCGGCCGGCCTCCTCGGCCGCCTCCGAGTCCATGATCATCGCGCACTAACTGCCTACGCGAACGCCCTCGCCTAGGCAGTTAGTGCGCTCTCGATCGGCTTTCGCGTTGTCGCGATCATCGTTAAGAAGTCAGGCTTCGCAACTCAGCCCAGAGAGGTAAGAGGTCGGCTGAGGCTCCGGACTCTCGGATAGCTACCAGCTCATCCCATACCGGTGACTTGAGCAACACATCCGGCTCGATGGCGATGGAGCGTTCCATGTACTCCTGCGGCGGCGTCTGCGGGTCGGGCCGCAGCAGGTAGTCCTCTTCCTCGGCGTACGCGTCCTTGAGAATTGTCGAGGCCGAGTCGACACCAAGGACCACCGCGGTGCCTGTGGGTGCTGTGTTGATCAGCAATACGACAAGATCAGGACGCCTGCGGCGCAATATCTCGACGACCTTGTACACATCGCCCGTCCACGGCTCTGTCTTGCGATCGCGAGCAGCCTCAAGACCGTTGCGCGGCAATACGTCGTCGAGCACAACGACTCCGGTGTCAGCCATGAAGGGCTCGATGTTGATGAAGTCGCGCAGCGCAAAGTCCGACAGGTGCATTCCGTCGATGAAAGCAAGATCAACTGGGACGCCCTCGAAGTGAGCCAGGGGCTCGTCACCGGCAAAGAAGTCATCGCTAGTGGCCTTGATCAACTGGACATCGCAATGAATCGGATTGTCGATCTTGAAGAAGGGATCAACACCGATGGAACGGCAACGCGACAGCACCATGCTGCGGCCGGTCCTAATGCCGATTTCTAAGTACGTCCTGGGCCGGATCTTCTCGTGAATCCCTTGGAGCAGCTCATGGCGAGTCAAATGCGGTTCCGGGTGGGAGACGAACGGGTCGGAAGGCTGCCAGCCGCGGGGCGCCGGGGTCGGCTTTGGTTTGGGCGGCGCCGGCTTCTTCTGAGGCTTCGAGGCCGGCTTTTGAGGTGGCTCCATCGCCAGCCGCTTGGCCAGCGCGTTGCGAGCTCTCCGCTCCATGCGACGAATCGTGTTCGTGCGCTCGCGGCCGATGGCCGATTCAAGGACCGAGCCCACCGTGCTGCGAATGCTCATACCTGCTCCTCAAAGCGGCGTTTGGGTCACCGTAGCAAGCCAGTCGCCAAGCGAAGATCTCCAGAATCACCCTCGAGGAGTGAGGACGGCTCCTCTCGGCTGTGTGCAAGGCTGAGCGGTGGGCGAACCGTTCAGCAAGCGTAGGAGGCCCGGATGCTATTGGTGCCCAGGCAGTTGCAACGTGTCGGGATGACCGGCGCTGTGCCCTACTACGGCGGCCGATTCACCCCAGCCCAGGCCTATGGGGCATCTCATCCAACTGCGCCGCCGCCGTCTTTTGCCGATCCCATGACAGGCGGCGCCTTCGTACGCGCACCCGTGCCGAGCCAGCCGGTAGCGTCGAATGCGCCAGCGCCGAGCAAGGCTGATACGGAGGCTGCACTGCAGCAACTGCTGAACACCGGTGTGATCTCGGAGATGGAGTATCAGGAGCTTCGGGCGCGGGTGGGCCAGTGACCGGGCCGGTGCAAGTTCTGGTCGTAGGTTTTGATCGCCCCACGTTCTCCGGTGAAGTGTTGGCGGAATTCACGCGGCTCCGGGAAGCGGGGATCGTTCGACTTGTCGACTTGCTGGTTGTCTCCCGCACCGACGACGGCGCCTTTGAGACCTTAGGCCTACCGGAAGGGGTTGAAGCAGATTTCGGTGACTTGGCCGCCAGCGTTTTGGGCCAGCCCGAGGAGTCGGCCGAACCCGAGGCAGAAGCGGCTGACATGGACAGTGCCGCGATGTGGTCACTCGCTGATGCGATTCCCGTCGGCAGCATCGCGGCGGTGGCACTCATCGAGCACACCTGGGCGGCTCCTTTGAGCGCCGCGATCCAGCGCGCCGGTGGTACCCTGCTCGACGAGACCTGGTTGGCACCCGAGGATCGGGAGCTGCTCGAGACCTTGATCGCCGAGCGGCAGACCTGACCAGGGGGCACGTGGCCGATCCGGCCGCCCACTACCAAGGAGAATCGATGTCATCCGCTAACACCCCTGC
>JAICEV010000511.1 GCA_025923975.1 Propionibacteriaceae bacterium | reverse complement strand
CGTGTCCGAGCGCTTCGTTCCCGATCGTGCCGTCGCCCGTTCCACTCTGTCCTCCCGTGAATCGTTGTCGGTCTCGAGCCCGCCGTGCTACGCCTGTCCCGTGGATCAACGCCGCACCGGAGCGAGACGGACGTTCACACGTGGAGTCGGCTAGTGCAGCACCGAAGAAGTCCTTTGGGGGTTCAGGCTGCTCGAAGGAGCTTGGCGTCGTAGGTCCAGCGGAAGGGTTTGGCGGTGTTGTTGTAGGTCTCGATGAACGTGGTGATCTTCTGGATCAGGTCCTCGCGGGAGGCGAACTCGCCGCGGCGAAGCACTCGGCGGGTCAGGATCGAGAAGAAGATCTCGATCATGTTGAGCCAGCTTGCGTGGCAGGGGGTGTAGGTCACGGTGAACCGCGGGTGCTCGGTGAGCCACTTGCGGGTGGCCTTGGAGGTGTGCGAGGAGCCGTTGTCCAGGATCAGGTGGATCTTCTTGTCCGGGTCTACGCTGGCCGCCAGCTCGGTGAGGAACTCGATGAAGGTGGCGGAGTCGTTCCGTTTGATGATCTTCGGGTGGACGGTGCCGGTGGTGACGTTCATGGCGGCCATCAGCGACACGGTGCCGTGGCGGACGTACTCGAACTCGCGGCGTTCGACCCGCCCGGGGCGTGCCGGGCGGGTGGCGCGTTTGCGGGAACGGGCCTGCATGGCGGTCTTCTCGTCCACGCTGAACAGCACGGTGTCGGCGGGTAGCTCGGTCAGGTAGAGCCGGCACACGGCCTGGGCTTTGCTGTGGAACGCCGGGTCGGCGGGCCGGTTGAGCCAGCCGCGGACCCGGTGTGGCTTCACATCGAGCGAGGCCAGGATCCGCCCGATCTGCGACGCGCTGATCCCCACCGGTTCGGCCAGGCGCTGGGCCAGCGACCGGTGGGTCCAGTGCGAGTCCACCTCCGGGGCCTCGGTGACGGTCGCGACGATCAGCAACTGCTCCTCGAGCCCGTACACCGGTGGGCGACCCGAACGGGGCCGATCGAGCAGGGCGCGTATCCCTCCCCGACAGAACCGGGCCCGCCACGTGCGCACGGTGTCCACGCAGACCCCCAGGTCACGGGCGATGTGTGCGTTGGCCTCCCGCCGCCACGCCGCCAGCACGATCTTGGCGCGCAGCACCAGCTGCTGGGGCGAGCTGGCCGCAGCCACGATCCGCTCCAGCCGTTTCCGGCGTCGCTTCCCGAGCACGATGACGTCCTGGCTGCTGGCCCGTGCCACCTGATCTCCCTCACCGGTTGCGATCCGACCGGGTGAGGATCTTCAGAAGACGATCACATACGGGGACGACACGCCGATGTCGGGCAGTCGATCCCGGGCATCAGCATCGGTTTCGTCACCATGGAGGGCATGGCGGCTCCGACTGCGCGTCTGAAGACCTACATCGAAGGTCATCTGGACTTTTACGCCTCGCAACGCTGGCCCCAGCTGGAGGAGGTCACCATCTCCTGGCGCGGCAGCTACGGCTACGTGAGCGCCTACCTGACCGAGGACGAGGCAATCCCGGCATGCCGGCTGCGCTACCTCGGCTCCGACACCGACTGGGGCTTCGCGCTCTACCAGGCCAGCAGCGAACGCTACGACGACACGCTGCTGCCCAACGGCAACCCGTCCGGCACCCCGGAACAGGCCCTCGACTGCGCCCTCGGCCTCTACCTCACCGACCCAACCGCCTGGATCAAACCCCCGAAGGATTAATGCGGGGCTGCACTAGTGCAGCGCCGCAGAAGTCCTGCGGGGTCTGGATTATGCGGCTGAGACGTAACTATGGAGTGCCCCGCAGATTCCGGACTGCTGACTTTGCGTCCGTCTATGCTGCGAGCTGCTGATTCAGGTACTCGTTGCGGACCTCATGTGGTGTCCGGTAGCCGAGTGCTGAATGGATGCGTCGACGATTGTAGTGCAGTTCGATCCATCGTGCAATGTCGCCGGCGGCTTTCTTTCGGGTTGGGTAGACCATGTGGTGGACCCGTTCGTTCTTCAACGTGGCGAAGAAGGACTCGGCGAGCGCGTTGTCCCAGCAAACACCGGTGCGGCCGAGGGAATGCCGGAGCCCGAGTTCGTCCAAGGTGACCCGGTACTCGGCCGAGGTGTATTGCGTGCCGCGGTCGGAGTGCATGACACAGTCGGGTTCCAGGTCGTGGTTGTGGGCGGCCATCGTCAGCGCATCTGTAACCAATTCGGTGCGCATGTGGTCGGCGAGCGCGTAACCGACTACTTCCTTGTTGAAGCAGTCGATGATGGTGGCCAGATACAGCCAGCCCTGCCAGGTGGGAATATATGTGATGTCGCCGACCAGCTTCATTCCGGGCCGCTCGGCCGTGAAGCTGCGCGACACCAGGTCCGGGACATCGGTCTCGTCGTCACCGCGGACGGTGGTCTTGCGGTAGGGCCGGGGCTGGACCGTGACCAGGCCCAGCTCACGCATCAGGGCACGGACCAATTCCTCGCCGACCT
>JAICEV010000510.1 GCA_025923975.1 Propionibacteriaceae bacterium | reverse complement strand
CGGCTGGGCGCTAGTCACACACTCAGAAAAAGTCGGGGCAGAAGGGTGGCTGGGACCAGCCAAAGGCAGCGGCGGTTGCCGCGGCAATGCCTTTGGTTCGCTCGGCGACCAGGCCGGCACGAACCAGAGCAGCGAGCGAAGTCCCACCGAGGTAGATCGCGCTGAGGTCGCGCACGTTCATGATCAGATCGGGCCTTCTCCGGCCGCGGGTCACCCGCGTTACGGCGGCGCCCTCACGACCTGTCTCCAGCCGGAGGATGCCGGTGTTGTGGGTGAGCAGCGGATCCTCGATTCGGATGGTCACATCAAGATCAGCGAGGTAGCGACGCGCCTCTAGAGCGCGCGGCACATCCACCAAACGGGCGTACGTTCCGTCCTGATCCTCGGCCTTGACAGCTCGACGGTCGGCCAACAGGTAACGCACCGAGTCGTCCAGGGGCGCATTGTGCCTGACGAATCTGCGCACCAGGTCAAGATCAAGAACGAACCGCCACAGCGCAGCGCGGGCTACCGCGGTGTCTGCATCGAGTTCCTCGACGCTGACCTCTGCACCCGACTCTGACCAGTCGTTCTTGACTCGAAACGCCAGGTAGCCGTCCGGGTGGCCGCGGCGGTCGTAATGCAGCGCAAATCGATACGCCGACGAGCCATGCCGCCACTGTTCAGGATCGTGCCACTTGACGACCCACCAGTCGTCGTTGCGATTCAGTGCACCGACACGCCGTGATAACACGTTTTGATGGAGAGGCTTGATGATCGGAATCGCCTCGTCGCGTTCCACCTCACCGACCGAACCGGTGCCAAGATCGACATCGGGACGGAATGCCGTCGTCTTGGTTTTGCCTGACAACCGCACTTGCGGGCAAGCGTGGCCGTAGCCGTAACGTCCGTAGATAGCCGACTCCGAAGCCCAGAGCAGAGCGACCGGCTCCGCGTTCCGTTCGTAGATGTCGTACAGCTGATGCTTCATCATCTCGGTGAGCAGGCCTCGGCGGCGATACGACGGCTGCACCGTGACGAGGGTGACGGCAGCAACCGGCACCGTTCCACCAGGAACCGTCAGCCTCCTGCTGTAGGCGCCGCAGGTGGAGATCCAGCGCCCATCGACCTGAAAACCGAAGCTCCGCTCGGGTTCAAACACTTTGCGATGTGGCTCCCATTTCGCTGCCACGTAGTCGTCGTGGAAGCCGTGTACGACCGCTGCGAAGAACTCGTCGAGTCGCTCAGGTGTGAGGTACACCAGGTCACGTTTTGCCAGATGAGGCGCGGTTGGGCTCGGAGTCATTGACTCAGCCATCACGCGAACGAGGGTGACCGCTTGAGCAGCGACTCGCCATGCAGCTGGGAGTCGACGGGTGTTCCCAGCTCGACGGTGCGGGTCACGGTACAAAGACGATCATGAGACTTACGAATCGCTTTCTCCAGCACGTCTGCGGCAGCACGCCCGGCGTCGCTGTCAGGGAATTCCACATCGAAGTCGACCTGGATATCGGTGACGTGGTTGCCGTGCTGGCTCTTGGTGCTGTGGCCGGAGCTGGTGAGCTGGAAGCGGACGGGTTCGGATCGTTTGACCGTGATGGCGTCGACATCCATAGCTGTGCACCCCGCGATGGCAACGAGCAGCAGCTCGACAGGGGTGAATTCACGAGCCTTCTTCTTGCCGAAGGACAGCGTGCCGCCGCGCGAGTTTGTGGCCTTAAAATGATGTTGACTCAGGCGAGAAAGAGTGACCGTGGGCATGCGCCAACTCTCGCAGTATCTGAGGGCACTCTGCCAAGCTGTTCACCAATTCCGACTCTCAACTGGATTCTGACAACTCCATGAGTCCCCAGGGTGAGCCATAGTCACCGGCGAGCAGATCCAGGAACGGTACGGCGTCGAAGGCCTCCGGGCCGAGTACGCCAGCTCCTGACCAAGTGCCGGCCGCCAGCAGCTCCAAGGCCACCACCGGGTTGATCGCGGTCTGCCAAACCACGCATTGGGTACCGAAGTCGCGCATCGTGTCGGCGTTGTCGACAACGTGATAGAGCTAGACCTCACGCGGTTTCCCGTCCTTGCCATTTCCGGTGACCCAGAGCCCGGCGCAGGTCTTGCCGTGCATGGCATCCCCCAGCAGCGCCGGGTCCGGAAGGCAAGCGGCCACCACATCACGCGGGGAGACCTGGACCCCCTTCACGTTCACCGGTTCGGTCTTGTCCAGCCCAAGCTTGTTCAGCGTCTTGAGTACGTCGATGAACTCTGCGCCGAGACCGTACTTGAAGGTGACGCGCTTGGCCTCGATCCACCGCGGCATCAGCAGCACCTCTTCGTGCTCCACGTTCACGCATTCCACAGCCCCGATGCCGTCAGGGAAGTCGAACACCTCGGGCTCGCTGAAGGGTGGCGTCACTTGCTGCTCACCTATGGTCTGGTGGTCTTTGCCATCCAGGCATTCGCGGGCTTCGAGGAGACCGGCATCGGGCTGGCCAATGAGGAGAACTCCGAT
>JAICEV010000509.1 GCA_025923975.1 Propionibacteriaceae bacterium | reverse complement strand
TGCAGCCGACCGTCCTGGTCGACACGACCAGCTCCATGCGGGCGGTGCAGGAGGAGATCTTCGGCCCGGTGGTGGCGGTCACCACCTTCGGCGACGAGGACGAGGCCGTCGCCATCGCCAACGGCACCGAGTTCGGCCTGGCCGGTGCCGTCTGGACCAAGGACGTCCACCGCGCTCACCGGGTGGCGGCCAAGCTGCGAGCTGGCACCGTCTGGATCAACGCGTACCGGGTGGTCGGCCCACACGTGCCTTTCGGCGGCTTCGGAGCCAGCGGCATGGGCCGTGAGAACGGCATCGACGCCATCCGCGAGTACACCGAGACCAAGTCGGTGTGGGTCGAGCTGAGCGGCGCCACGCGCGATCCGTTCACATTGGGATGACTGAGAAGATCGCCGAGCACCTGCCCGCAGAACGGGCCGGCGCCTCTTAGGTCAGCGATCGATCGGCCGGCCCCCAAAACGGTGAAGAGCAGCGCGGGGTGAGGAACGCCTTCAACGGCTGGGAATACAGCCGCCCGTCGTTGCTCCGCGCCAGACCGTTGATCGCGCTGAACTACCCAGACTCAACCGGTGGACGCAACACCGGCTTGTTGGATGGACGCTAACAATTCGTCCAGTGCTTCGGCGGGTGTCTTCCATCCGAGGGTCTTGCGTGGCCTGCCGTTGAGCGTGACGGCGACGGCTTGGAGGTCTTCGGCGCTCCAGCGGGATAGGTCGGTGCCCTTTGGAAAGTACTGGCGCAGTAGCCCGTTAGTGTTCTCGTTCGTGCCGCGCTGCCAGGGCGAGTGCGGGTCGGCGAAGTAGACCGCGATACCGGTGTCGATCTTCAACTGGGAGTGCTGGGCGAGTTCCTTGCCGCGATCCCAGGTCAGCGAGCGACGCAGCTGATCGGGCATGGTGGTCATCTGAGCGGCGATCGCCGACCGCATCGCCACAGCGCCGTGGCCAGCCAGCGCGGGCCCGTTCTTCACCCGCGCCTCAACACCCCACCCGGCGAGCCGAGGCAGGTGCAGCAGCATCGTGAACCGCGTGGTGCGTTCGACCACGGTGCCGATCGCGGACCGGTCGGTGCCGATGATCAAATCGCCCTCCCAATGCCCGGGCACCGCGCGGTCCTCGGCCTCGGCAGGCCGCTGGCTGATCATCACCTCAGCCGTGACGTGGCCGTTCGCGCGCTGGCGGGCGCGGGCGCGGGGAATACGTAGCGCGCGTCCGGTGCGCAGGCAGGCGACCAGCTCCCGCTTGAGCGCTCCGCGGCTTTGCACATAGAGCGCCTGGTAGATCGCCTCGTGCGAGATGCGCATGGACTCATCATCGGGGAAGTCGACCTTGAGCCGGTTCGAGATCTGCTCCGGGCTCCATGCCGTGGCCCAGCCCCGGTCTTGACGACGCGGCTTGTTCCGGCCCTTCCACGGCGCCGTCATCGGACCCTCGACCGGTGTCCCGTCTGGGCGGCGGACCTGACCCGACAACTGGACTTGCACGTACTCCCGCAGCCGAGCGTTCTCCACCAGCTTTGCGGTCTTGGGCCGCCTGGCCAGCAGCTCGGCCTTCCACTGCGCGACCGACGCCCGATAGTCCAGCTTCCCACCGCGCGTGGCTGCGTTGCGACGCAGCTCCCGCGAGATCGTCGAAGGATTACGGCCCAGCCGGCGGGCGATCTCCCGAACCCCGGTGCCCTGGGCCTTCAGCACAGCAATCTCTTCCCGCTCTTCGAACGACAGGTACCGGCCGGTGAGCGGGACAGTCATGAACGTCGGCATGCCGCCACGTTCGCGGAACCACCGGCTTCCGGCCGCCTGCGACGCGCCGACCGCGAGCGCGGCGTCCTCGCTGGTCAACCCCTTCGCGATTTCGCACCAGAACTGACGCTCCACATCACGCCGGAGCGACGGCTTGCCCGGCGACTTCATCGGCGCCCTGCCAGTCAACCCCTGCATCCACCCCGCTGGTCTGCCCATGAACACCTCCACGATCAAGGTGTTGCGACGACCAGTTGAATCCGCCCTAGTAGCCGGAGTAGATATGGAGCATTGGTACGGGCGGTTATGACACTGCTCGACGTCGGCCGGATCGACTTTGATGTTGTCGGCTAGCAGCGTCATGCCGCGCTCATCGGTGTGGTCTATGTCAATCCAGAGAAAGCCGTCGCCTTGCAACATGACATCGTTCAAGGAGTCCAGCGGAACTGGTGGCGAGCCCGCTTCGGTAATCCGGCGATCTCCACGTCACCTCCTAGGCACCCAACCGGACGTCTCTCCTCGACGTTCGCGTGTCACCGATTCTGGGGCAGTGTTTCCTAAGGGCGCAGTGCCGTCCATCTGAGCGGCCACCGTTCTCATCCCACGTGACGTGATCGAGCCCCAGGCGAGTCGTGTACTTCTGCACCTGAGTCAAGATTTTTGCTGTCCCCACCTTTGACAATGGCGCAGTTCGCATGCTGATGCGATAGCTGAATATTCATTTCTACTCGCTGTGTTCAAGCACGAGGATGTG
>JAICEV010000508.1 GCA_025923975.1 Propionibacteriaceae bacterium | reverse complement strand
GTCCAGATCGGGGAACGATCGTCGCGGAGGTTCGATGACCCACTACCCGTCCCATATCCACTAGCCCATGTCCGCATCAACTGCCCGCCTGACGGCAGCGGCGCTGGCCGGGCGTCTGGCGGGGAGCCGCTTCCCGGATCGCCCGACGAGGTACCGGTGCCTCAATCCCACTCAACTATCGCTGCATACCAGATCTTGCCGAGGCGCTCACAGGCCATCCGGAGCCAGTCGATGTGATCGCCACGTACACCCCTTTCCAGCGGCTACGGAAGATGGGCAGGGTCTAAGGTGAGCAATCCGAGCACTGGTGAACGCGTTGAAGTGGTCTCGATCTACCAGTCGTTGCTCGGCCTCTACGGCGATCGCGGCAATGCGACGGTGTTGATCAATGGCAACTGTAATGACGGCACTGAGGGCGCGGTCGCCGGTACAGTGATCGGCACCTATCCTCACGGCCTAATCCTGGCCAGGAATCCAGCGCTCGCTGATCACGTCCTCGAGTTGGCTCTGGGACATGAGCTGCCGCCGCTGGTCCGTCCAGAGATCGACAAGCTCAGAAGGCAGCGGCTCGCGAGGGTCCGCCGGTCCAATGCGCATCGCCGGACCCGCTCCAGAGAGCAAACCCGACAACTCGCTAGTGGGAGTCGATGACTCGAAGTCACGCTGAAGTAGTGATCATCGGCGGCGGACACAATGGTCTGGTCGCTGCGACATACCTGGCCCGGGCGGGGCACGAAGTAGCTGTTCTCGAGGCGCGCAGTGAGTTGGGCGGCGCGGTTGCGAGCAAGGCAGTGTTCGAAGGGGTGGCGGCCCGGCTCTCCCGATTTTCGTATTTGGTTTCGCTGTTGCCGACCTTGATCATCGATGAGCTGGGACTCCGACTGGAGCTACGTTCGCGTCAGGTTAGGTCCTATACCCCGGTCGACTCGGGGGGCCTTCTCATCGAGCGTCAGGAAGGGCGCCTCACGCATGAGTCGTTTCGGGCACTGACCGGTGATGATCGCGAGTACCGGGCATGGACGGCTCTCGAGGCCGGACTGCGAGAGCTGGCCGTGGCGGTAGAGCCGACCTTGACAGCGCCACTCCCTCGCGCCGCAGAGTTGCGTGACCGAGTCGATCAAGAGCTTTGGTCGTCTGTGGTCGAGCGACCGCTCGGTGAGCTCGTCGAGGCACGATTTGCCAACGACACGGTGCGCGGTGTGGTGCTGACCGACGCCCTCATTGGCACCTTCACTTCGGCGCACGATCCGTCACTGCGACAGAATCGCTGCTTCCTCTATCACATGATCGGTAACGGCAATGGAGAGTGGAAGGTACCGGTCGGTGGCATGGGGACAGTGACCGCTGAACTTGTCCGAGTGGCTCAGGAGGCGAAAGTTTCGATCCAGATCAACTGCCCTGTTGTCAGCATCAAACCCTTGGCCGACAGTGGAGCAACGGTCTATCTGCGCGATGGGCAGTCGATCAGCGCAGACATGATCTTGGTGAACTGCGCACCGGCAACACTGCAGCAGCTGCTTGGCACGCCGTGTGAACCGCCGGTCGGCAGTCAGACGAAGATCAACATCGTGCTGCGACGGCTCCCTCGTCTTCGTTCCGGGATTGAACCAGCGGTCGGCTTCGCCGGCACACTCCACCTCGGCCAGGGATATGCCAGGTTGCAGCAGGCGTACCAAGAGTCGTCCTCAAATCAGATCCCCGAACCGATGCCGTGCGAGATCTATTGCCACACGTTGACCGACGGTTCGATCTTGGATCCAGAGTTGCGGGCTGCGGGCTACCACACTCTTACCTTGTTCGGAATGCACACGCCAGCGAACCTGTTCGCGGCGGATCCCGCCGGCTCGCGGGAGCGGGCGAAGGATGCGGCGCTGCGGTCCCTGCAATCGGTCCTCGCCGAACCGCTGGCGCCCTGCCTCGCCCTTGACCGACGCGGCGAGCCATGCATCGAGGTAATGACACCCCTCGACATTGAGGCTGAACTCGGGATGCTCGGTGGCCACATTTTCCATGGTGATCTTGATTGGCCGTGGCTAGCCGACGACACATCGGTAGCGACCCCGGCTGAGCGATGGGGCGTGGCAACCGGCTATCCCGGCATCCTGATGTGCGGCTCTGGAGCAGTACGAGGTGGCGCTGTTAGCGGCCTCGGCGGCCACAATGCGGCTATGGCCGTACTTGAAGGCGACTGATCGCGCGCCCTCGAGGTACGTTCGCAGCACAATCGTCAGAACGACCGCTCGACGGCGGTCTGGCGGGCTCTTTTCGCAGCACAGGCGCAGAAACGACCGCCGCCAACGCCATTTCCGCCCTCGCCGGCATTTGCTAATGTTGCTCTTCGCGCGCCGCTAGCTCAACTGGCAGAGCAGCTGACTCTTAATCAGCGGGTTGGGGGTTCGATTCCCTCGCGGCGCACGAATCTCCTAGTCAGAAGTAGATTGTGAGCTTGGCCAATCGGTCAGCTCCCATTTAACTCCCAGCTTGCGGTAACGCTC
>JAICEV010000507.1 GCA_025923975.1 Propionibacteriaceae bacterium | reverse complement strand
CTTGCGCCGGTTACCCGGGCGGCGCTGCGAGGGCTTGAGGACCGGCTCGCCGGCCTCCAGGAGGGCGTCTCGGCGCTGGGCGGCGAAGCTGGCCAGCGCATCGGCCAGATCAACAACCGACGGCTTGGCGGCGATGACATCAACCCGCAACCCATGCTCCTCACAGGTGCGCGCTGTCGCCGGGCCGATGACCGCGATGATCGTCGACGCATGCGGCTTTCCGGCAATGCCGACCAGGTTGCGCACCGTCGAAGAGGAGGTGAACACCACGGCATCGAACTTGCCGGTCTTGATTGCCTCGCGTACCGGTGCCGGGGGCGGGGTGGCCCGTACGGTGCGGTAGGCGGTGACGTCCTCGACCTCCCAGCCCAAGTCCTTCAAACCCTCGGCAAGAGTCTCGGTAGCAATGTCGGCGCGCGGCAGGAAGACGCGGTTGATCGGATCCAGCACGTCGTCGTACGGCGGGAACTCGGCCGCCAGACCGGCAGCGGACTGCTCACCCTCTGGCACCAGATCTGGCTCAATTCCCCAAGACTGCAACGAATTGGCAGTGACCTGACCCACGGCCGCAACCTTCAAACCGGAGAAGGCGCGAGCGTCCAGCCCGTACTCTTCGAACTTCTCCCGTACGGCCCTGACCGCATTGACCGAGGTGAACGCCACCCATTCGTAGCGACCCTCGACCAGCCCACGGATGGCCTTATCCATCTGCAGCGGACTGCGCGGAGGCTCGACTGAGATGGTGGGCACCTCTTCACTGTGGGCGCCGTAGGTGCGCAGCCGAGCTACCATCGGCGCCGCCTGGTCCTTGGTACGCGGCACCAGCACTCGCCAGCCGAAGAGCGGCTTGGTCTCATACCAGCTCAGCTCGTGGCGCTGCTCGGCCGCGGCCCCAATGATGACGTGCACCGGATCGGACGCCGGCGCCTTTACCGACCGGACCGCAGCCGCCAGCCCCTCCACGTTGGTTGTCAGGGTGATCTGTTCAGTGCTGCCGCCGTGCAGGGTAACGACCACATGATCATCTCCAGGACGGCCCGCCGCCTTGGCTGCCTCGACCAAACCACCGATCATCGACATCACGGTGCTCACCACAATCGTTGAGGCGGCACCCCACTGAGCCGTTCCGTTCTTGCTGAACTTGCCATCGGTGACAGAGGCGAACTGCACACCTCCAGCATGAATCAGATCGATGCCGGCGTACTCCGGCACCGCGGTGAGACTCGACACTCCGGGCACGACTTCGAAATCGATGCCCCCGCGTACGCAGGCTGCGGCCTCGTCGGCAACAGCATTGTCCAGGAACGGATCGCCGCTGACGAGCCGCACCACGCGGGTACCGGTCGAGGCCTGCTTCAGCACAATCTTCGCGCGGGCGGACGGGCTCAACGGCTTGCGAGCTTCGGTCAGCCCGAGCGTGATGACGTCGGCCCCCTCAGCGAGCGTGATGGCTGGATGAGCCAGAATCTCTCGTTGCCGATCGTTGTCCAAGATCACCGAGCTGGCATCGGCCAGCGCCGCGATGGCGCCCAGGGTGAGCAGATCGGGATCACCCGGTCCAGTGCCGACAAAGATCACGCGACCTTTGGCAACGGGTGCGGTTGGAGTGGCTGAGGTGGAGGTCCGGGGCTTACGAGCCGAGGATGTACTCACTGACTTCTCGCGTTCTGTTGTCCAGCCGGCCGCCTCTTGGTGGCCTGAGCCTTAGGTTGTTCCAACGTCTTGTTGCCGCAACTGCGCCAGGACCTCACCAGCGTGGGCGACCCCGAACTGCTCCGGATCCGTGGTGGACCCGTGCGCCTCCAGCCGAAGGAATGAGCCTGCTTTGGTGGGTTCTGACAAGTTGCTCAGTAACGTTCTCCCAATTACCGCCGCCAGAGTCAAATCGAGACTTGTACCACGGACCGCTGTGACGGCTGCATGGACCCCCACTGGTGCAG
This sequence comes from Propionibacteriaceae bacterium, assembly GCA_025923975.1. Classification (GTDB taxonomy): domain Bacteria; phylum Actinomycetota; class Actinomycetes; order Propionibacteriales; family Propionibacteriaceae; genus Microlunatus. The sequence continues at coordinate 570 of JAICEV010000507.1, read as the reverse complement.
TGCAGCCAGCTTCCAGTGCATTGAGAAAACCCCGCTCCACAAGGGATTCCGCTCGCGCAACCAGGTTGTCGAGAAGCGCCAGCTGCTCCCGCAGCTCAATGCTGAGAGAACGATGAATTTCTAGCGCGAGGGCCCCTTGTCCAGGTGCTGGAAGCATCACCTGATGATCAAGGATTTGTGCTGGGAGGCGCTTGACGACGATGTCACCTCCAGCCGCCACCATCTCAGGCAGCAGGCCGAGCCGGCGTAACCCTGCTGCGGCCAAGATCACCGCATCAACTTTGCCCTCGCGTACCCGCTCGATCCGGGTCTCGACATTCCCTCGAATCGGCACGACCTCCAGCCGAAGATCACGACCTGTCGCCCAGTCGATCATTTGCATCGCGCGTCGCGGAGCTCCGGTACCGACCCGGTCGCCATCGGACAAATCATCAAGTCGACGACCGATCAACACGTCGCGGGTGTCCTCACGCGCGGGAATCGCGATGATCTCCAGATCTGCCGCAGGAGTGGTCGGCAGGTCCTTGAGTGAGTGCACCGCGACATCGATCTCACCGCGGCGGAGGGCAT
>JAICEV010000506.1 GCA_025923975.1 Propionibacteriaceae bacterium | reverse complement strand
TTGGTTTTCGATCAACGCCAGCATCGATTGACTGATCGCGTGCCGGGTGGTCTCGTTGCCGGCGATGACCAGCAACAAGAAGTAGTTGTCGAAGTCGCTCGCCGACAATGGCTCGCCGTCCTCAGGGACGCGGTTGGCCAGAATGCTGATCAAGTCGGTACCGTCCCCGCCCTTGCGCTGTCGGGCGAGATTGCGACCGTACTCGAACACCTCGAGTGCGGCTGGCGAGCGGAACGGCAGATGCCGGTACTGATCGCTGTCAGGATCGGTGATCAGGTGATCGGTGTAATCGGGATCGGTGTTGGCGACCATCTGGTTGCCCCAGTTGATCAACATGCCGGTGTCGCTGACCGGTACGTCGAGCAGGCGTACCAGAACGTTGATCGGAAAGTCAGCGCTGATCTTCTCAACGAAGTCGAATTCGGAGTTCTGCAAAGCGTTGTCGACCGTCACCTTGGTCAAGCCGCGCAGGAACTCTTCGTACTTCCGGGTCAGCGGGCCTTGGCTGAAGTCGCGCTGGATCAGCTTGCGCAAGGCGCGGTGGCGCAGCCCATCGGTCTCGAGCATGGAGCGCCGCAGATCCATCAGGTCGTCGTCGACCTCCTCGAGGTTCACATACTTCGTCGAGGTGAACGTCTCCGAATCACGATCGACCGCATCAATGTCTGCGTACTTGGTCACTGCCCAGAAGCCGGAGTTCGGCGGCGCCTCTGGAGTCCAGTGCACCGGGTCTTCGGCGCGCAGCGTCTCGAACATCGCCCAACCATCGTTGCGGGCAAAGGCATCCAGGTCGGTCAAGTCGACTTGATCAAGTGGTACGGCGGCGGGCTGCGGCACGATCTCTCCTTATCAAAATCAAAGGTGGTAGGCGTACTCGCGAAATTCCCAATCGGTCACCCAATGGTGGAAGCGTTCGAGCTCATTTCGCTTGTACGTCAGGAAGGCCTCGACGAACTGCTTGCCAAGGATTCCGGCCAGCTCGGCGTCCGCCTCGAAGGCGTCGAGCGCCGAGGCAAGATCACCGGGAAGCTTGTCCGCCTTGCTCGGGTCGTACCCATAACCCTCAAGCGGCGGTGGAGGATCCAGCTTGTCGCGGATCCCGAGGTAAGCCGCCGCCAGCAACCCCGCGATAGCGAGATAGGGGTTGGCGCTGGCGTCGCCCAGCCGGAGCTCCAGGCGCGATGCCTTGCCGCGCTCGGGCGGAATTCGCACCATGGCGCTCCGGTTGTCAAGCCCCCAGTCGATGAGCCAGGGAGCGAGCGTGTCGGGACCGAAACGCTTGTACGAGTTGATGGTCGGGTTGGAGACGGCAGCCAGCGCCGGTGCATGGGCGAGCACGCCGGCGATCGCCGCCTTGCCGGTTTTGGAGAGCCCGTCTCCGGTTTTCGGGTCGTCGAACAGTGGTTGACCGGCCGCATCCCAGGTGGAGAAATGAATATGAAATCCCGATCCACCTTCGTCGTTGAACGGTTTGGCCATGAACGTGGCCATCTTGTCTTCCTGACGTGCCAGCTCCTGGATGGCGGTCTTGAAGCGGTGGGCTCGGTCGGCGGCATCAAGGGCTTCGGAGTGCCACAGATTGATTTCGAACTGCCCGCTGGAGAACTCGTGGTTCGCGGCAACGACTTCCAATCCGTACGCGGAGAGGTGGCGGAGCGTACGAAGCAACACATTCTCGGGGTCGCCTTTCAGGCCGGCGACGTAAACGTTGCCGGTTGCCTCGCCGTAGCGTTGCCAGCCGGTGGGGTTCTTGTCAGTTCGCTCCATGACGTAGAACTCCAGTTCGGGTCCGACGATCGGCCGCATGCCCAAGTCGGCGAACTGCTGAATCACCCGCTTCAGAACCACGCGTGGGCTTTCCTCTGAGGGCGAGCCGTCCGGGTTGTAGACATCGGCTATGGCATGGGCGACCCCGGGCTCCCACGGCACGACCTGAATGGTGCTGACGTCGGGAAATGCGAGTACGTCGGGCAGCCCAGCCTGGAGTCCGCCCTCGATATCTACGACGTCGCCCATCGGTGTCGTCGCATAGACGGACCGGCAGAAGGCCACGCCGTCCTCGACCGTGCGGGCGAACCGGTTGACCAGAACGTCACGTCCCCGATCGGTGCCGATCAAGTCCGAGTAGCCAACCCGAACGACGTCGATCTTCTGCGTCACGAGTTCGGCAGCAGCCTCCTCCAGACCGGCCGTGTCGAAATGAGCCACTCGAACCTCCGCACCAATGGTTGAAGTTGCTACGCCCTGCAGCCTACTCAACAACCGAGAAGTCGTTTGGGCCCGAACAGTATCGCGTTTGCCGCAATGCTGACAAGTGAGCCACGGCAAAGGAAGATTGCAGAGCACGAGCCCTGCCGAGTACCGTACGGATCCAAACGATCTCACTTCTTCCGGGCCAGAGGAGCGCTGCATGACCGACGTCAAGGGTTTCTTCTACCCACGGACCGCGAGCGGCCGGTCATCGCTGATCCCCTCACCGCCGTGGTACTACTCGGGTGATCTCCTCACTGTTGAGTACCG
>JAICEV010000505.1 GCA_025923975.1 Propionibacteriaceae bacterium | reverse complement strand
TCAACGTCGATCCCGATGGGGAAATCCTGGGCGCGAAGCGTCCGATCGAACGCCTGGATGAGGCCGTCGGACAGCGCGTAGCCGATCCCCTCGCGATAAAGATAGTCGTGGAAGTTGCGCAGATCGTTGCTGGTCTGAAAACCGACGAGATCATAAGCGCAAAAGGCCTGCATCAACCGGTCATGCCATGGCAGCGTAAAGTACACTTCGGCCGACGGGAACGGAATATGCAAGAAGAACCCCAGCCGGCACCTGACGCCGAGCTGGCGCAGCTCCTCCCCCATGGGAATCAGATGGTAGTCGTGGATCCAGACCAGGTCGTCGTCGCGCAGATAGGGATAGAGGTGCTCAGCGAACAGCCGATTGACCCGGCGATAGGTGATGTACCAGTCGCGATCGAAGCTGGACAGGTCGAGCCGATAATGAAACAGCGGCCACAAGGTGCGATTTGCGAACCCGCCGTAGTAGCCCTCGAAGTCTGCCTGGCTCAGATCGATCGTGATGAACGTGATGTTGCCGGTGCGCAGGACCTTGGGCACGGGGGCCCTCGCCTCGGCGATCTCGCCGCTCCAGCCGAACCAGATCCCGCCGCTCTCGCGCAGCGCCGCCAGCACCCCGACCGCCAAGCCGCCGGCGGTGGCGGCTTTGGTGCCTGTTAGGGGGGTTACCCGGTTGGAAACGACGACGAGACGGTTCACGGCCCTCGCCGCGGGCGGCTCAGACGACCTCCTCCCAGGTCTTGCTGAGCTTCATGGCGCAATTGACGATTCCGACCAGTGGATAGGTCTGAGGGAAGTTGCCCCAGAGCTCGTTGGTCTCCGGATCGATGTCCTCCGAGAGTAGGCCCAGGTGATTGCGGCAGGCAAGCATGTTCTCGAACAGCTCACGGGCCTCGAGCCTCCGGCCTTGGGCAATCAGGGCGTCAATGTACCAGAACGTACAAACGATGAATGCGTTCTCCGGCGCACCGAAATCGTCCGGTCGTATGTAGCGAAAAAGGTGCTGGCCGCGCCTGAGCTCACGCTCCACGGCGGCGACCGTGCCGACGAACCGCGGGTCCTCCGGGCGGATGAACCCGACCTCGTGCATCAGCAGCAGGCTCGCGTCGATCTCGTCGTCATCGAATCCGGCGGTAAAGCTCTTCAGGCGGGGGTTCCAGGCGGCGCGCAGGATCGTCTCCCGCATCTGGTCCGCCCGCGCCTGCCAGTGGGTCGCGCGCTCCGTTAGGTTGAGGTGCCCCGCGATCCGGGCCAGGCGGTCGCACGCCGCCCAGCACATGACGCTCGAATGGGTGTGGACGCGGCTGCGCGTGCGGAATTCCCATAGCCCGGCATCGGGCTTGTCGTACCGAGCAAAAGCCTGCTCGCCGACGGCCTCGAGGCGGTGAAAAGTATGTTGGCCGGCGGGTTGCCGCAGCCGCTGGTCAAAGAACGCTTGGGTGATCGCGAGCACGACCGAGCCATAGCTGTCGTGCTGATTGTGCTCGTACGCCTGATTGCCCACCCGGACCGGCTGATTGTTTCGGTAGCCCTTGAGATCCGATACCTCCCGCTCGGCCAGTCTGGCCTCCAGCCCGATGCCGTACACGGGCTGGAGGTAGCCATCTTTGCTGCTGACAACGATGTTGCTGATGTAAGCCAGGAAGTCTTCCATCGTCTCGATGTAGCCGAGCCGATTGAGGGTGCGCACCACGAAGTACGCATCCCGGAGCCAGCAGTAGCGGTAGTCCCAGTTTCGCCCCTGGCCGTCGATCTCAGGAATCGAGGTGGTCATCGCGGCGACGATCGCGCCGGTCTCCTCGAAGGAGCAAAGTTTGAGCGTGATCGCGGCCCGGATCACCGCCGACTGCCACTCAAAAGGCACCGAGAGACGCATGCTCAGGGCGCGCCAGTATGCGACGGTCTGCTCGAGAAACTCGCGCCCGGTCTCGATCACGGGCGCCCGCAGCGACTCGTCCGCCCCCAGCATCAGCACGATCTGGTCCTCGAGGATAAAGGGCGTCTCGTCGAGCAGGTAGGTGAGCGGGGCGTTGGTGGTGACCCTGACACTCACGTCGGAGCCCACATACCGGATGTGGTTGCTGCCGCGGGTGATCTCGGGCCGCTGGGCACCGTAGTGGAACACCGGACGCAGCCGGAGCCGAATGCGCGGCGTCTCGCCGAACGGCCGGACGATACGCATCAGGGTGGTTGGCCGGAAGATCCGGCCGAACTGCAAGAAACGCGGCGCGAAATCGGTGATCTCGACGCCGTCGCCGCCGCGATCGATCAGTCTGGTCACCAGGACTGCGGTGTTGTCCAGATAGTGCTGCTCGACCTCGACCAGGTCGTCGAGCTCGACCGCGTAGAAGCCGCGCTCGCCATCGTTGTCGAGCAGACGGCAGAACAGCGGGTCGCCGTCGAACCTAGGAAAGCAGCTCCAGACGATGGCGCCCTGGCGGTCGATCAGGGCGCTCATCGCGCAGTTGCCGATAATCCCAAGACCGAGCGAAACCATGCTCAGGCCGCCTCGTCCTCGAGCAGCT
>JAICEV010000504.1 GCA_025923975.1 Propionibacteriaceae bacterium | reverse complement strand
CGTCCAGGCACGCCGGATCACTGGTTCTTGGTCGCCACTTGACGCGGTGGACTACAAAGAACGGGTACCACTGGGCAAGCTGGCCTTATTGGCAGCAGGGCTGGTCGGCTGGTTTTTCCTCGTGCTGGCGGTGTCCATCGTGTTCTTGGACCGCTGGCTCGCCGAGAACGTGTTCTCCTGGTTGCCCACCACCTTGCGGCAATTCGCCGTTGCGGAGGGGGGCGGGGAACCGATTTCGACTGGGACTTTCCTGGCATTCCTGGTGATCGCGTTGGCGTTCAATGGCGTAGCTGGACCGATCACTGAGGAGCTGTATTTCCGAGGCCATCTGCTCCCGCGGTTGGAGCGTTACGGTCGTTGGGCACCAGTCATCAACACCGCGTTGTTCGCGATCTACCACTTCTTCTCGCCGTGGCGGTATCCCGCGATCTTCCTCGGATTCCTGCCAACTACATGGACGGCGTGGCGCAAGCGCAGCGTCGCTGTGTCGATCACTGCGCATGTGACCATCAACGTAATCAGTGTGCTGTTACTCACTGCTGGACTTGCATCCGGCTGAGGGGTTGAAGAAATGACTCGGAACGAGATCGTCGTTGGGCTTGACGATTCACCATCGGCCAAAGTAGCCCTCCGCTGGGCTGCAGAGCAGGCGATCCGCAGACAGGCTGTGTTGCGCGCTATCCATGTTTTCGACTGGCCCTACGGATCCGGGGACGTTACAGTCGACGCTCCGCGTGACAACGCGAGCGTGACCCTCGCTGCGGCGCGGGCCGCGTACCTGGCGGGCATCACTAGAGTGTTCGATGAGATTTCGCCGCGCCCCGACTGGCTCATTCAGTTCGCTAAGGGTGAGACCGGCCCGGTGCTGGTACGGCAGTCCCATGATTCCCAGCTCTTGGTTGTCGGAACCGGTGAGCACGTTGGACTCGGCCGGCTGCTGACCGGCTCCATCAGCCACTATTGCCTGAGTCACGCCGATTGCCCGGTCGTCTCCGTGCCCGCATTGACCGATGCTCGGCCAGCCGAACCCTCTGATCATGGCGCGGCCGAGACAGGAGCGAAAGTGGCCGAAATCGTCGTCGGCTTGGATCTGTCTCGGTCGGCACGCGCTGCCCTCGGCTGGGCAGCCGAACATGCGCGAGCGACCGGGCAGGGCTTGCGGGCCATACACGCAGTCGATGTATCGCCGGACTTCAACATGGCGCTGGGGATGGGCAAGGTGGCCGTGCCGATGAACGCCTCCGCTCTGGACGCCGGCTATCGCGAAGCGATCACGGCCGCATTCGACTCCATCCAGCCAGAGCGGGGCTGGCGCCTAGAGTTCCTCTCCGGCGAGCCGGGGTCGGTCCTGCTGGCCGAATCTGTCGGAGCGGTGCTGCTCGTCGTCGGCACCAAGGAACATGTGGGCATCGCCCGGCTCGTCTTTGGCTCTGTGAGCCATCACTGCCTCAGCCACGCGCCGTGCCCGGTGGTCGCTGTTCCAGCCGGTCGCGGCCATGGCGCCGACAAAGATGATGATCATGCAGCCGCCGACCAGCGGGCGCATACCTGAGCTGCCGGGCCTGGGGTCGAGGAGATGGGGAGCGGCTAGCCGCCCTAGCCTTTTGCACAGATTCTGTCGGGTCCTCAATTGGGAGATCAGCAATGACCTCCGTGATGGCTGGGTTGAGCTCGGTCGAGGCGTCGCGGCGTCTGGCGGCAGACGGTCCCAACCAACTCCCAGAGCCACGCCGACCCTCCGCGCTGCGGCACTTCGGCTAGCAGTTCACCCACTTGCTGGCAATCCTGCTGTGGGTGGCGAGCGGTTTGGCGCTCCTCGCGGGCCAACCCCCTCTGGCGGCGGCAATTGTTGTGGTGATCGTCCTCAATGCGGCCTTCGCGTTCGCTCAGGAATATCGCGCTGATCGTTCAGCGGAGCGACTGCGCTCGCTGCTCCCGATGAGCGCCCGGGTACGCCGGGACGACCAGTTGCGGGTCATCGACGCAAGCCAGTTGGTGCGTGGCGACCCAGTCGTCCTTCGACCCGGAGACCGGATCAGCGCTGACCTCAGGCTTACCGTCTCGCATGCCCTTGCGGTGGATGAGTCGATGGTCAGCGGTGAAAGCGTCGCGGTTCGGCACTCGGCTGGTGACTCGGTGGTTGCCGGCACCTTCGTCGTACAGGGTGAGGGAGAGGGCGTCGTTGCTGCGATTGGCGCCCATACGACCATCGCCGGCATTGCTGCGCTGACCCGGCAGGCTCATCGTCCGCCGAGTCCCTTGACCGTGCAGCTCAACCGCGTGGTGAAGATCGTCGCAGTGATCGCCATCGTCACCGGCGCGCTGCTGGGAGCTGCAGCCCTGGCGCTCGGGCTCGGTGCGACACAGGCCTTCTTGTTCGCAGTGGGCGTCAGTGTGGCGCTGGTTCCCGAAGGATTACTTCCCACGGTGACCTTGTCGCTGGCGCGGGGAGCCTCGCTGATGGCGACGCGCAAAGCCCTGGTTCGGCAGCTCGACGCCGTGGAGACCCTGGGAGCGACGACGTACAT
>JAICEV010000503.1 GCA_025923975.1 Propionibacteriaceae bacterium | reverse complement strand
GGTCTCAGCAGATGCTGCCCCAGTGTCACCGGGGAACGGAGAGGCTGCCAATCGCCGTTCGTGATCCACTCCGCCGCCTCTTCACTGCTCACAAGTCGGGGGGAGCCGGGTGCTCTCCCCCATCGTTCGCTTCGGCTGCGCGTGGCACATTGGGAGAATGCCTGCTGTTGACACCGTATTGCTCCCCTTGTGCGTTGGACTCACGCTGCTCGGCGTAATCGCTACCGGGATCGCGTGGCGAAGAGGAAACAAAGGCCGGGTGATCCAAGGCATCGGCTTGGCACTTGCCCCGATCGCCTTGTACTTCAGCGGACTTCTCAGGTTGCTGTGGGATGCGATCGTCGCGTTCGGGACCTGGGCTTCCAAGATCATCTTGTCACCCGCCGTCTGGTTCGGTCTGTCGTTGCTCGGCCTTTGCGTGGTGCTGTGGGTTGTGGGCGGACTGCTCGCTCGCCGGTCCACCAGTGCGAAGAGTAAGGAAGTGAGCGCCGAATCATCTGGCAGCGGGTTGCCGGCCAAGAAGTCTGGGAAGACGTCGGGGAAGACCGGGCAGAGTGAGCCACCGATCGATGAGGAGCTGGCTGAGATTGAGGCCCTACTTAAGTCCCGCGGCATCGAGTGATCCCGAGCTAAGAGGCTTCGAGGAAGCGACGGTGGCGTAGCCGAAGCTCGTTGACAGCAGCGGTGGCAAGGTCGCCGTCCACCCTCTGAATACCCATCAGCTGACGTCTATCGGCGTCGAGGTCGACCTCGAAGGGCCGGCCATCCGAGGGTGTCATCAGCAGCAGTGCCCAGGGATCACCTGGACGCAGGATGATCTTGTGGACGCGAGCCCACGGCACCGCATGTACCCGCAAGCCGTTACGGTACGTGAGGCCAGTCGCATCGGCGCGGACAAAACTGCTGCCCAGAGCCACCATTCCCAGAATGAGCAACGCAAGAATGCAGAGCAGCGTCACTAGCTGGGGCACCGTGAACAGCACACGAATCTCCCGCGGCAGCAAGAACCAGCCGATTGCGGCCAGGGCGCACAGCACAACCGTTGTGACAATCGTGATCACTCGTACGACATGGGGTCGCACGACGTAGACGCTGTGGTCCAAACCCTGGTTAGCCACGGGTCACGACGCTAAATGCGACATGCGGCAATGTCGGTGACCAGAATGGCCCGTGCGCCCAGCGCCCACAGCTCGTCCATGATCTGTTGGGCGTCAGCACGCGGCACCATGGCCCGGACCGCCCGCCATCCCTCTTTTGCCAAGGGAGACACTGTCGGCGACTCCAGCCCGGGGGTGATGGCGCAGGCTTCCTCAACAAGGGCGTCTGTGACGTCGTAGTCCATCATCACGTAGTTGCGGGCTACCAGGACGCCGTTCAGCCGACGTTCCAGCTGGTCCAGGCCAGATGGCGGCTCTGCGCCGGTACGGCGGATCAAGATTGCTTCGGACTCCAAGATCGGATCACCGAACAGCTCCAGTCCGGCCTGACGCAAGGTGGTACCTGTCTCGACAACATCGGCGATGGCATCGGCAACGCCGAGTCGGATGGCGGTTTCAACGGCGCCATCTAATGCGATGAGCCGGGTGGTCACGCCAAGATCCTCCAAGTAGGACCCAACGAGTCCTGGGTACGACGTCGCCAGCCGAAGATCATGCAACTGATCGACCGACATTGCGCTGCCCTTCGGGGCCGCAAACCGAAACCGGCTGCGGCCGAAGCCGAGCGGCATGACTTCGCTGGCGTGGGCGCCGGAGTCGAGCAACATATCTCGGCCGGTAATGCCGACGTCCAGAGTTCCCTCCCCGACGTAGACCGCGATATCCCGTGGCCGCAGATAGAAGAACTCGACACCGTTGATTTCGTCGAGGAGCGCCAGTTCGCCATCCGAGCGTTGGGCGTAACCAGCCTCCCGCAGCATCTCAGCCGAAGGCTCGGACAATGAGCCCTTGTTCGGCACGGCCACCTTGATCACCGGCTTCTCCATGCCAGGCAGGGTCGAATTCACGGCTATTAGCCTAAGCGTGCGATCACAAGCCCTTGTAAATATCTTCGAGGTCAAGATCAAGGGCCAGCATTAACACCTGGATGTGGTACAGCAGCTGGCTGATCTCTTCGGCCGCCTGGTCCTTGGATTGGTATTCCGCCGCCATCCACACCTCGGCCGCCTCCTCAACGATCTTCTTGCCGATCTCGTGTACACCCGCATCAACTCGGGCGACCGTCGAGGAGCGTGGGTCGTGGCGAGCAACCTTTGCCGTGAGCTCAGCAAAAAGGCTGTCAAAGGACTTCGGCGCGGTCACGCCGGTCAGCCTAGTGTTGTGGCTCCCCCGACTTGTCAGAACTGAGAAGTGCTATGGCGCGGCTCATCTCTGACAAGTCGGTGCATGCTCAGCCGACGGATTCTACCGCTGGCGAGGCGACGCTAGGAGCAGCTTCGGCTCGCTCACGGCGCTCTATCCGTAGCCAGGCCACAAAGCCAATGACGCAGATTGCGCCATAGACGATGTACATGATCGCCGACGGGTAGT
>JAICEV010000502.1 GCA_025923975.1 Propionibacteriaceae bacterium | reverse complement strand
CTCTACGTCATCTTTCCGATCGGGCTGCTCTGGGTAATGGTCAGCGGCCAGAATCGCTCGCTGCAGGACCTTGTGGTGCGTACGTCAGTGGTCTACGACTGGGACGTGCGCCCTATTCAGGCACTCCCCAACTCGACACAGACCTGATGAGGTCCTGGCGTCGCCCAGGTATTTCTTTACTGAGGAGTCATGGACGAACCTCACCATCTGAACCAACTGCCATGATGGTGCTCGGCCTGTCCGCAACGAAGAGGAGGCCGTCATGGGCAAGGACGAAGCCGAGGTCCGGTCCTCGGCGACGCGGCGAGATTCCACGATGACCAGAAGCGCGGTTGCGTGGCGGATGAAGGTCCGCCCCAGGCCCATGCTGCCCTCGGCCGGTTCGGTGGCCTCGGGTTCGTGACCGCTGCGGGCGGCGATTCGTCCAACACGCTAGTCATGCGGCGCCGCGGCTAAGCCCAGAGTTGTTGATCACGCCCTCAGTATCGTTCGGCCACGCACGAAACTGGAACGCCCGACACCAAGTGCGCCCCAACGGAAAGTGGTCAACAACAACATAAAGATCGGCGAAATCGTTGTGGATCTTGACCACTTTCGCGAAGTCAACCGAGCGCGCCCAATCGAGGCCTCGCGACGACCCCGCTCCGGTGAACGAACCAGAGGACCAGCACAGCGGGCTTCGACAGGCTCGGCCCGCATGAAGGAACAAGGCCTATCGGTCGGCCTTCACCGGGAGGCCACGCCGGGAGAAGCGAGAACGACGGCCTACTTGTTCAGAGACGTCCCGGCCGAGCGCAGATCCTCGCAGGCCTCGACCACGCGCTTGGCCATGCCTGCTTCGGCCAGCTTCCCCCACGCCCGCGGGTCGTACGCCTTCTTGCTCCCTACGTCACCATCCACCTTCAACACGCCGTCGTAGCTAGTGAACATGTGACCGGCAGCGGGTCGGGTGAATGCGTACTGGGTGTCGGTGTCGATGTTCATCTTGATCACGCCGTAGTCGACCGCGGCGCGGATCTCTTCCAGCGACGAACCCGAGCCGCCGTGGAACACCAAGTCGAACGGCCGCTCCTTGCCGATCTTGGAACCGACCTCGTCCTGGATCTCCTTGAGCACCTCGGGACGCAGCTTCACAGCGCCCGGCTTGTAAACGCCGTGCACGTTGCCGAAAGTGAGCGCGGCGATGTAGCGGCCCTTCTCGCCGGTCCCGAGCACCTCAACAGTCCGGAGCCCGTCCTCGACAGTGGTGTAAAGCTTCTCGTTGATTTCGTGGGCGACGCCGTCCTCCTCGCCGCCAACGACACCGACCTCAATTTCCAAGATCACGTTCGCGGCTGAGGTGAGCTCCAGCAGCTCCTCAGCGATCGACAGGTTCTCCTCAACGGGCACAGCCGAACCGTCCCACATGTGGGACTGGAAGATCGGTAGGCCGCCTGCCTTGACCCGCTCGGTGGATGCCGCAAGCAACGGCCGCACGAAGCCGTCCAGCTTCTCCTTCGGACAGTGATCGGTGTGCAACGCGATGTTGATCGGATAGTTTTTCGCAACCTCGGTCGCGTACGCCGCCAACGCCAGGGCGCCGGTGACCTGGTTCTTGATCGTCGAGCCAGAGGCATACTCGGCGCCGCCCGTGGAGACCTGGATGATCCCATCCGATCCGGCTTCGGTGAAGCCCCGGAGCGCAGCGTTCACTGTCTGCGAGGAGCTGATGTTGATTGCTGGGTAAGCAAAAGAGCCCTGTTTGGCCGCGTCCAGCATCGCGGCATAAACCTCGGGGGTGGCTATGGGCATGCTTGATGAGCTCCTTTCCTACTGCTCAATGTGTGCGTACGCGGTTATGCATCTGTGCATGCACAGTCTGTCAAAGGAACGTACCCAGTGGTAACTCCAGAGTGCTGTCTCAGCTTTCTATCGCCGACAGGTCGACCCCATGGCGGCCCGCAGAGAACGCCCGAACGGTGCTGTCCAGGGTTGCTGGAAACACGGTTACCTGATCAAGCGGAACGTCAGCACGCCTACCGTCGGTAGTGGTGAGCCGAAGCCGTGGGTCCTTGCCCATGCCACCTTTGATGGTGTTGATGACAACCACCTCCGGCCAAGAAGCGCTCAACCCAGCGACCTGGATACCGGCTGGACCGATACGTATGGCGGTACCACTGCCCAGACCGCGCAACGCTCGTTTGGCCATGACCAACAAGGCGGCGGTAATCCCGATAGACACCAACGACACGGCCAGCACGATGGCGCACAGCACCACAAAGAAAGCGCCGTCCAGATTCTCGCGCTGCCACAGATAGATCAAGAGCAGCACCGCGATCGTGATCACGAGACTGATCAAACGTGAGCGGAGCAACCTGCGCCGCCGCTCCACCCTCCCGGTGAGCGGTGCTGGATCGTAGGGAACGACTAGCTCAGAGATCGGACCCGTGCTCATGGCGTCATCAGCTAATTCTCCCGAGCACCCCGGGGCGTAATGGCCATATGACTGCGATAGCGGTCCGCGCGATACCACGAGGTCGACATCTCGATGGCCCGATCGCCTGCG
>JAICEV010000501.1 GCA_025923975.1 Propionibacteriaceae bacterium | reverse complement strand
TTCGTCAGCTGCGGCACATATGAGCCGCTCATCATTCCGAACCGGTCCATCGTGCCGGTCTTCGAGGCCGCGAGAATGAATGTGCGTTACGTCGAGGCCCGGGACGGCCACACCTGGGAGAACTGGCGCGATCGGCTGCGCGATGCGTTGACCTGGGTCTTTCCTGGACCTGCGCTCACCGGCTGACTGGACTAACTCAGGTTCAGGCGATCAACGACGCCACGATGACCAGCGGCAGCGACACCAATGAGGCGACCGATGTGGCCACAGTCAGGGTCTTGAGGCTGCCTTTGGTGGACAGGCCGAGCAGAGCCTTGAACATCCAGAAGAAGTTGCTGTTGACCTGGAGTGCGAACAGTGCACCGGATGCGATGGCAAGTCCGACGACGACCGGGGCCACATTGAGGGAGCCGAGGATCGGTGCGAGGATGCCGGCCGCTGTGATGGCGGCGACCGACACCGATCCGATGGCCAGGTGCAGCACTGCTGCAATGAACCACGCCAGCAGGATGGTTACCAGTACGGGTGCGCCGACATCGGCCGAGAAGAGGCCGCCAAGCACCTCGTCCAGGCCGGTCTCGCCGATCACCGCACCCAGCGAGCCGCCGACGCCAGTGATCAGCAGGATCTCGCCAGTGGTGTGAAAGCCCTCGTCCATCGTCTCGCGGGTGCTCTCCAGCCCTGCCGTGGCGCGGAAGATCAGGTAAGCGCCCAGCAGGCCGACGAAGAGCGCAAGGTTGGCGTTGCCGAGGAACTCAATGAAGGAGTTGGAGAAGTCGAAGAGCTCCGCGAACGCGCCGAAGGCGATCATGATCAAGGGCACCAGGATCGGTAGCAGCAACACCCCCAGCGGCAGCGATCGGGCCGCATCGGGGGCACCCATATGGGCGGCATGCGCTACGGCGGGGGAGGGACCCACCTCGGCGCGGGAGGGACCCGCCTCGCCGCCGACAGCACCGCCCTCGCCGCCGACGGCACCGGCCTCGGCGCGAGCGACAGCCAGCTCGTGGGCCTCCTGCTCAGCCATCGCCTCGTCGACATCTTCATCCGACTCCGGTTTCCAGAGACGGCCGCGCAGTAGTAGGCGCATGATGATGCTGGTGACGATCGCCGTGACCGGACCGATCACAATCCCGAAGAGCAGCCATCTGCCGAGAGGCACGCCGAGCAAACCGGCGATCGAGATGGCGGCCAGGCCGGGTATGACGAATACATACCCAGCGAAGATGCCGGCGCCGAGAGCGGAGGCCATCATCGGGAGTCCGTTGCGCTCGATGTACGGCGCGGCCGAGCGGGCCACTGGGGATGCCAGCACCACCTGCACGTCCACGTAAATCGACGGCAGGATCGTGGAATGCAGCAGGGAGAGCGCGTACGGCAGCCGGGTGGCGCCGATCACGCGGACGAATACATCCAGCAGTCTGTGGAACGCTCCCGCGGAGTGCAGAAACGCTCCAATCAGGACACCGAACCCGATGAGCAGTCCGACTTCTGCCATGATTTCGCCGAAGCCCGCGGCGATCGCCTCTATCGTCCCGGTGAAGCCGACACCGGAAGCCAGGCCAAGGTAGAGCGAGGCAAGCAGCAGCGAGATGACCGGGTCGACCTTGAACCCGATGATCAGACCAACGGCAAGAACGATCGCGATGGCGGTGTGTAGAGCAACCACGGGCGGGCTCCTCGTTCTGAGCTATGAGATGCGAGACGAACGGACCGGCGCGTGCAGGGGCGTACTAGCAACAGCCTAGGCCCGAGCCGTCGATCTGGCGAGCATTGCGGGAGACGGTCACCGCTGAACTTGAAGCGCAGGGGCATTCGCCCTGAGGACCCGAAAGTGGGCGGTGGTGCACTTAGTCCAAGGATCCCCCAAAGACCGTTGAGATCAGGAGAGCGAAGATGCCGACCGTCGCCCGTGAGATTACGTTGCGTTTCCTTGCCGCGCCCACCGATGCGGGATTCTCCGGCAGCGTCAGCGGTGGGCGGGTGCTGGAGTGGATTGACAAAGCGGGATATGCCTGTGCTGTCGGATGGGCGGGCACCTATAGCGTGACCGCGTACGTGGGCAACGTCAGGTTCTCCCGACCGGTCAATGTGGGCGACCTGGTAGAAGCCACCGCCCGGCTTATTCACACCGGTCGCAGCAGCATGCACATCTTGGTGACCGTGAGTTCCGGGAACGCACGAGATCGACTGCTTACCGAGGCAACCAAATGCCTGATGATCTTCGTCGCTATGGGACCGGAGGGTCGTTCGACTCCGGTACCGCCCTGGCAGCCGATAACCGATGAAGACCGCGAGCAACAAGCCAGCGCCCAACGACGAATAGCCCTGCGTGCCGACATCGAAGCGGCTATGGCTGCCCAGCAGTACACCGACGAAGGGACTGCCCCTGCTGTGGTACTGCGATTCCTGGCGGCACCCACAGACATCAATTGGGGAGGCAAGGTTCATGGGGGGATAGTGATGCGCTGGATCGACGAAACAGCTCACCTTCTCGCGAGTCGGTGGACCGCTAACACGGCAAATGTCGCTGTCTACGCCGGCGGAGTCCGTTTCT
>JAICEV010000500.1 GCA_025923975.1 Propionibacteriaceae bacterium | reverse complement strand
GGCCGAGCAGCCTCAGCACGATGCACCCATTCCCGACGATGGCCGAAGGGCGGCGGAGATGAGCACCTCCACGATCGCAACTGCATCAAGGACAGGACCGGCGGCGTGATGGCCGTGCAGCAACTCGAGGGAGGGACGATCGCCGCGCTGTCGATCACGGCGAGCTCGTCATCGATCCCTCGTTGTCGTGGGTGCCGCTCGCGACCTTCCTCCTGTTCGATCTCTCGATGCTCGGGTGCGTGCGATCGCCGGCCGCGGGAGCGATCGGATGCAACATCGTGCACAACTACGCCTGACCCGCAGCGCTCGGCACCGCCGCGCTCGCGCTTGCGGCGACCGGTGCGCTGCCCGCGCTCGCGACAGGGAGCGGCATCGTCGCATCCGCCGGGGCGTTCCATGTCGGAGTCGACCGATGCTCGGCTACGGATTGAAGTTGCCTGACGCATTCGAGCACACGCACTTGGGCTGGATCGGACGGCGAACGCCGTCCTCATCGACGGCACGTTCGTAGAGCCGACGCGTTCTTCATTCCGTTGATGGGCTCGCTACGCGAATGGCGGGCCGATCGATGTCGCCGTTATGGTGAAGCGTGCGACGAGAGTCTCAGCGGTTGACTGCCTGAACGAGCGCGGTTCGCGCGCATCCCAAGCAGGCTGGATGGAGCTCGTAGTCACTTGATGGTCACAAAATCGGCATCAGACCCTTGAGACGTGAACGCACGCCGGGAAGAGAGGCTCATGGATGACGCTGAAGAGGGACCTACTCAGTACCGAAGTGGGCAAGCCCATCGCCAGCGGTCAGCGACGATTCTCGGCCTACGCTCTGCAGTTGCTGGGAGCTGTCATCGGCGCGTCCGCAATCATCCTCACTGTCTTGGTAGTACCTGCGAGTATCGCCGACGCATCTTCCCTCGGTTATGAGTATGGACAGGCTGTCAGTTTGGGTTGGTTGGCGTTCTGGCAGTTCATGGTCGTCGTTCCGGCCTCAGCAGTCGGAGCATTGATCGCGTCACTGGGACTGCTCATCCTCCGCGGGTACCGCCGCAGCCTGGCCGCCTATGCCCTGATCGGGGTCGCCTGGGTTGGATTGGTGGTTTCGGGCGCCGCGTGCTTCATGATTCAGGCCGAGCGCGGCCTTCTCTGATCGCGTCGGCCGTGTCGGCGCGTAGCCCTCCGCTCGACATCCTGAGACAACCAGGGCGAGCGCGCGTACCTGTCATGCGCAGGATCAGTCCCGAATTGGAGCTCGCAGATGCACAACATCGAACGAACTCACGTCGAACTCGTCTCGCCTGAATCAGAGATGTCCGACCACACGCGGACAAGCTCAGACGCGCCCGTAAGCCGGTGCCTGAGCGGGACACTACATGGCCGTCACGTCTTGCCACGGACGGTGTGATCATGCGACGCCGGGATGAGGAGAATGTGGGTCAGGTCGGTAGCCCTGTGCGTCGCTGAGCGGTGACGAGATAATTCGGTTGGATCGCGTCGTACGTGGACCCTGCGAGGCTTAGACCTGCGGCCGCGACATCGGCTAGGAGTTCCTCGTGGTGGAAGGGCCAGATCGGCAGCAGTTCGGTCGTCACCTGCAGCTGGTCGCCGTCCTGGAGTGCTGCCACGGAGATCTGCAGGTGGTGTTCGGCGTCCCATGAAGGCGGCACCTGCCAGGAGTACACCACCACTGCCTTGCGGCCGGCGCGTTCCACGAGCCGGTCCCAGACGTC
Organism: Propionibacteriaceae bacterium; assembly: GCA_025923975.1. GTDB lineage: Bacteria > Actinomycetota > Actinomycetes > Propionibacteriales > Propionibacteriaceae > Microlunatus. The sequence continues at coordinate 836 of JAICEV010000500.1, read as the reverse complement.
CAGCCTGCTGCCGGCTGAGCGGATCTGCTCCCAGTTGCGGGAGGTCAGCGCCAGCACCCCACCCGTCGCCAACACGAATGCCATGCCGTCGAGTGCGGCGCGCCGGCCACTGCGTCCGACCGCGTGCGCGAGCGAGTTCCCGACGCACAACACAGCGTCGAACCGGTCCTGCCAGCCTTGATCGGGTAGCTGGTCCCAGCGGCATACCCGCGTCGACACCTCGACTCCGTGAGCGCGAGCCAGCGCCTGGGTCCGCTCGACCATCGCCGGGCTGGCATCGCACGCGGTGACCCGGAACCCGGCCTCAGCCAGCCCCACCGCCAGCAACCCAATCCCGCAGGCGCAGTCCAAGATCTGTGCCCCCGGGTCGAGCCCCGCCGTCACCATCTCGAACGCCTGCGCATTGCCCGCCGGGGACGCCTTAGCATCCGGTACCAGCCACTCATACACCGACGCCAATGACCCGTATGCAACCTCACCCACAGTGATCCCTCCCCACGCATCGTGGCACGCCCCTTGTCGTTTTGATTGCCTTTCTGGCCGTTCGACTTCGTCGCGCCTCGACTGCCAGCCAATGTCAGATACGTCGGGCCGCAGCTCGACGACCCCGATTGGGCAGCCGCCGATTGGCATTCCCAAGGCCGCGACCCGCTCGTCCTCGTCGCCACCAGTTCGATCTTCCAACATCAGGTCGGCCTGCTCCAGCGCATCGCTCGGGCACTGGGCCAGCTACCCGTCCGGGGGCTCATGACCACCGGCCCTGCGGTAGATCCGGACGAAATCGGGGCGCCACCCAATGTCGACATCGTTCAGGCGGCGCCGCACAGCCGGATACT
>JAICEV010000499.1 GCA_025923975.1 Propionibacteriaceae bacterium | reverse complement strand
CGGCCTGAGTGTCTTCGATGAGCATCCGCAGATGGGTCTGCAGCAGTCGCGCCGTGTCATCGGCCCGTTCCACATAACGGCCGATCCAGAACAGCGACTCGGCGATCCGGCTCAGCACAGCCAGCTCCGTAGACTGCCCTGCTGTTGCACATCTTCCTGCTGTCGCTGGGTCTCGGCGAGCTTCGGCATGACAGCTATCGGCACGGTGGCCACGGTCAGCGGCACCTCCGGGTGCGAACCGCCATGATCAACTACTTGGTCGGCTGGCTCGGTCGGCATCCGACCGGATGAGCGATGCGCTGGTGGGCTGAGCACCCAGGTGTCCTTGCTGCCGCCGCCCTGGCTGCTGTTGACGACGAGCTCACCCTCGGGCAGGGCGACGCGGGTCAGCCCGCCCGGGAGTACCCAGACGTCCTCGCCATTGTTGACAGCGAACGGTCGAAGATCAACATGGCGCGGTTGCAAGCCGTCCTCGATCAGCGTCGGCACGGTAGAAAGCTGGACCACCGGCTGCGCGATCCAGCCGCGCGGGTCCTCACTCACCTGACGCCGTAGCTCATCAAGCTCGGCCTTGGTGGCGCGCGGCCCGATGACGATCCCCTTGCCCCCGGAGCCGTCAACCGGTTTCACGACCAGTTCCTCGAGGCGGTCCAGCACCTCTTCGCGGGCACCGTCCTCCTCCAGTCGCCAGGTATCGACGTTAGCGATAATCGGATCTTCTCGGAGGTAGTACTTGATCAAGTCCGGCACGTAGGTATAGATCAACTTGTCGTCTGCCACACCATTGCCGATCGCGTTGGCCAGCGCCACGCCGCCGGTGCGTACCGCATTGACCAGGCCTGGCACGCCGAGCATCGAGTCGCTCCGGAAATGCACCGGATCGACGAAATCGTCATCGATCCGGCGGTAGATCACGTCCACCCGCTGCAGTCCGGCGGTGGTGCGCATGAAGACCTTGCCGCGACGGCACTCCAGATCGCGGCCCTCAACCAATTCGACGCCCATGGTGCGCGCCAGCAGGGTGTGCTCGAAGTAGGCCGAGTTGTAGACGCCTGGAGTGAGTACCACAACAGTCGGCTCGTCAACTCCGGGCGGAGCAGCCTTACGCAGTGCCGTCAGCAACCGCGTCGGGTAACCGGCTACCGGGCGGATCCGTTGATTGGCGAACGCCTCAGGCATCGCGGTGATCATCGCGTTGCGGTTGGTCATCACGTACGAAACGCCGCTCGGCACCCGGACGTTGTCCTCGAGCACGCGTACGTCGCCGGCTGGATTGCGGATCAAATCGATGCCGGCAACATGGATGCGAACCCCGTTGACCGGCTTGATGCCCCACACCGCTCGGTGGAAATGAGTAGAGGACGTCACCAGCTGACTGGGAATGACTCCGTCGGTGATCACCCGCGCGTCGGAGTAGATGTCGGCCAGAAACGCCTCGAGCGCTTTCACCCGCTGCGCGACACCGGCTTCGATGATCTCCCACTCCGGCGACGCGATCACTCGCGGCACCAGGTCGAGCGGGAAGGGGCGTTCCACGCCGCCGACATCGAAGGTCACGCCGGCTTGGGTGTAGTTGTTGGCAAGGGATTCCGCGATCATGCGGAGATCGTCAGAGGACGATCGACTAAGGGCGGAATATACAGCCTTGTAGGAGGGCCGGACGCTGCCCTCAGGGTCCATCATCTCGTCGAACGCATCACCTGTCGGGTAGCTGGAAAGCACGTCCGCCATAGGCGGAGCCTACTCACACTCTCGTTACCTCAGCGTTAAGGTTCACGCGGGCTTCGATGCAACGACATCGCAGCGAGTGGAGCAAGCAAATTGGACAGAGCGCGATGCGCGAGCAGCCTCACAAAAATATGCACGAGTCACCGAACTCGTGCCAGAGGTAGTGCTCGACAACGGCCGCGTCGTATGCCCGTTGGGTCAGCTCTGCCCCGGCCACAGATTCCACCAGCAGCAGGTGGGACGCGTCTGGGTTGTGCCATCCAGTGATCAACCCGTCGACGACGCGTACCGGGCGCTCCGGAGAGATCACCAGGTCGGTCCATCCCGAGGCGGCTGCCACACTCCCGTCGGCACGGGCTGCTGATTCGATGGCGCGGGTGGCAGTCGTGCCTACTGCGATCACCCGGCCACCCCGCGACTGACTGGAGTTGACCAGACGGGCGGTCGTCTCACTGACCTCGAACCATTCCGGCTGTGGAGCTTCCCCCGCATCCTGCGATGACAATCCGGTGTGCAGCGTGATAGGGGCAAAGATCACTCCCCGTACCACCAGCCGCGCCACCAGTTCGGCACTGAACGGCCGGGCCGCGCTCGGCATTTCCGCGCTCCCTGGGCAGAGGGCGAAGATCGTCTGGTACGCCGAGATCGGAAACGAGCCGTTGAGGTAGCCGTAGCTGATCGGTCGCGCATGTTCCCGCAGGTAGGTTGAGAGGCTTTGCGAGGCGCTCACCCGGCCACGCCACAGCCGATTTCCGACGCCGGTAGGTGAGGAGCCGGATGCTGGGTACGGCGCGATCAGCTCCACGACGCCGCCGGCGGGAAGGGTAATGCGCTCAGCG
>JAICEV010000498.1 GCA_025923975.1 Propionibacteriaceae bacterium | reverse complement strand
GGCAGCCTCACGCTGAGGACCCGGGTGCTGGCGGTGTTCGTCAGCCACAACCGAACCACCTCGCCTACTCGCCAGGTCAGACGCGGATCGGTTCGCCGCCTACCAGAAATACGTTGCCAAAGCGACCCATCGCCGCGTACGGCCCTGCAGAAAACCGCAGGGGCGCCCGTCGAGAGGCTATGAACTCCAGGCGCCTTTTCGCGTACACCGGGCTCGACGCCGTGCGGGGTGCGCCGCAACCGCTCAGCCAACGACACGTACCGCTTTCGCCGCGCTCACTCTCAGCCACCCTTAGCGGTGGCAGCCCGTCTCCTTCAGCTCGCCACCGAGAGCCAGTCGTGCAAGTGATCCCACCCGGTGGCAGGCCTCGACCGTGCCAACCCCCATCCATGATCAGCTGCCAGTAAGCATCCTCGATCGCGAGCTGCCGCTTCCGTCCCCCCGGACTCCACGGAAGCCCAATCCATCCGATTGAGAGCGAGTTCACATTAGAGGGGTCGGTCGTGGGAGATCCGACCGGAGGTAGGACTGGGCTGTCGCGTAGCCGCAGATCGCGTTCGGGGACTAGCCCGCCACCGCGTCGGCGACCCGTCATAGGGGCATGGCCGGCGCCGAGAGTGGATGCGATCGAGGCAGTTGCCGCGAAGTAGCGCTGGCACGCTGAATGACGATCCCTACCGCGCCATCATCGGCGAGGGCAACGCCCTCGCCCTGGCCCGTCGACGAACGCACACCACGCGCGGCTTACCTCGCCGTCGAACTCTGCAATTGGCGTCTGGCCGTTGGCGGACCCGCTACCTACGGAAAGCCGGAGACGATCGCCGCGGCACTGCGGCTGTTCTTCGCGCAATGAACGACCTGATCGCCAAGGGCCCGCATACAGGAAGCTGCCATCGAGCTGTTCACCGAGCTCGGCTAGGTCCACGCAGTTTCGTGCCGATTTGCAACTGTCTCGCGCAACCTTGCAAACCTGGTCCTCTGCTGGGCGCCGTGGGCACATCGTGCGGACGCGCTCGGCGTGATGGCTCTTCGACGCGCGTGATCCAGGCTATTCGCGCGGCTCCTCTGTCTCAGAGGGTGTGGCCCGTCGAGTCATGCGACCACCGGCGCACCGATGGGTCGCACGGCCGTCACGGATGCCGTGGTATGAGACAAGTAATTGACGGGCGTATCCGCTGAACGTTTGTAGCGGCATCCCGGCCGGCGCGAAGAGGTCTCTCCGACTGGGACGAAACGCCGCGGCGGCACTGGAAACGAGCCGCCCGCAAACTTGGTGAAGATCCGCTCCTGCACGGCATCGAGCGGTTCGTAAGTCATGGTCTCCTCAAGCTGACCGTCCACCATGCGAACGTCGACGCGGAGTTGGTTCGAGCGGTAGGTGCCCACGTAGGGCGAGAGATCGGCGCCCGGGTGCGAATCCGCTGCGAAGTCTGGCACCTCGACGGCGAGGTGCTGTCGAAGCAACCAGAGCAGCAGCTGATCGTGGAGCGCCATCGCCCGCGGGTCATTGCCAAAGGCCGCGAAGGCCAAGTCGTGTTCAGGCACCACCGCTAAGACCGCCACTCCGCCCGGCGAGGCCCCTGACATGGACAACACCGTCGTTGCCCCGAACGGCACCAGCGGCCATCCGAGCCCCATCGGCGGAACGTTAGCCGTGCCCATGTCATGCGACACGGCCTGCATCCGCGCCGTCGACTCACCCGATAGCACATGTTGTCCTAACGGCGACACGCCATGATCAAGATGAGTCCGTCCGAACGCAAGAAGATCGCTGATCGTGCCGATCGGCGTGCTTCCAGCCGGCGCCCACGAGTCCGGCAGCTTGAACATGCCGGTACGTCGGACGCCATTGCCGCCTGCACCAGGGAAATGGCCAACGGCCGTACTGCGCAGGATGGCTTCCTTGGCAGAGGTGGATGAGTCATCCATGCCGACGGTGGCGTACAGCTCGCGCTTGAGGAGGTCGTGATACGACGTTCCGGTCACTACTTCGAGAAGGCGACCCGCCACGATCATCCCGCCATTCGAGTAGCTGATGTAGTCGTCTGGCTCGAAGAGGACCCCGCAGTGCTGGCCGAGCCCGTCGAGGAAAACCCCAAGGGCACCGGGACCCTGAGCGTCGGGGAAGAACAGGTCGGCATCGATCCCGTTCGTGTGCGTCAGGAGATGCCGGACGCGGATCTTTTTGGCTGCTCCCGGGGTGCTCAGGTGAAACTCCGGCAGATAGGTGGTGACCCGCTCAGCAAGATCGATGATGCCGCGCTCCACCTGCTGCAAGACCAGCGTCGCAGTCAAGACTTTCGTGACAGATCCAAAAAGAAATCCGGTGTCCTCACGCATCGGCGCACCCGTGACGACGTTCGCTAGCCCATAGGCCGCGACGGTCTGAGCGTCGTCGTGGTAGACGCCGGCGACATATCCAGGGACCCTGCTCGAGTCGCAATAGGCCGCGACCTGTTCGCGAATCTGCGCAGCGACGGCCTGTAACACGCCACTCGCGCCCCCGCCAGGATGATGCGGTCCCGATAGCGTGTTGTAGGACATCTCAGTTCCCTCTCAGCGTCTTTCGTCGACGACACCGAGT
>JAICEV010000497.1 GCA_025923975.1 Propionibacteriaceae bacterium | reverse complement strand
GTTATCGCGGCTAGTGCGCCACCTGCGGCCGCTGGCATCGGAACCGAACCAAGCAGATCTGCAATTCCTGACCGAACTCATCGAGGCCGGCAAGATCACTCCGGTCATCGCGAAGACCTATCCGCTGAGCGAGGTTCCTGCCGCCATCCAGTACCTGCACGAGGGGCACCCCGGCGGAAAGATCGTCATCACTGTGTGAGGCACGGCCTAACCCTCAAGCTCAGAGGTTATCGGGACCTTAAAACCCGCCCAACATCATCCGGGAGACAGACCATGCCTAGACAGCCGCAATCAACTGTGCCAAACCGACTCAGCCGTAATAACTACCGAACGACCGCACGAGTCGTAGGCGTGATTTACCTCCTGGGAATGCTCATCGGCATTCCGGCCAATCTTTTCATCCTGTCAATTCTGGATGGACCTGATCAGCTTTCGACGATTGCCGCGAGCAGCATGCTGCTGGCCGCGGGCGTTATGTTCTGGTCGGTCACCATCGTTGGCGACGCCGCGCACGGGGTGTTGATGTTCCCGGTGCTCAAGCAACACAGTGAGCGCGCAGCAGTGGGCTACCTGGCTGCCCGGATCATGGACGCCACCTTGATTGCCGTAATGGCTCTGTTGATCTTGGTGCAGATACCGGTCGCTATCGAGTACGCGAACGCAGCGGCAGCCGATACCTCCTACGTCCAAGCCCTCAGCGCCGTTTTTGATCATGCACAGCTTTATGCATACGAATTCGCCATGATCACGGTCGGGATCGCCGGTTTGATCTTGTGCTACGCGTTCTACCGGTCGCAGTTGATTCCCCGACTGCTGGCGGGCTGGGGCCTCATCGGGTACGCGGTCCTGCTCTCCGGGTCGGTATTGCAGGTCCTCGGCTTCAATCTGAACTCGATCCAAGCAATCCCGGGCGGCCTGTGGGAGGTCTTCATCGGAGTGTGGCTGATCGTCAAGGGGTTCAACTCCTCATCGCATGCTCCCTCTGAGCCGACCACGTCATCGACGACACCCGTAGAGACGCCACCCCTCGTAGGCAGCGCTACGGGCTAATCCATCAGAAAGATCACCAATGCCATCAACCAGGAGCGCCTCAGCGCGCGACCTACTAGACACCACGTCAACAACGAATGCTCGGAAGGGCACAACTACCGCGCCAACCGTTTCACTCCTGCGCCTCTATTTGTTGCGGTTCGGCTATCTCCTTGTGGCCGTCGGAATTGCCGTGACGAAGTGGCCGTTGCTCATCAACCATGAAGTGCCCTGGCCCCTGTTCGAGGGGGTTGAGACCTGCATGCTGGTGGCGTTGTCACTCCTTGCGTTCCTAGGGCTTCGCTACCCGCTGCAGATGCTGCCCCTACTGCTGTTCGAATTAGCGTGGAAGTTCATCTGGGTGGCCGTCGTCGTTCTACCGCTGTGGATCAGCAATCAGATGGATCCGGCCACTTTGAATGTGTTCTATTCCTGCCTCGTGGTCTTGATTGTGCTTGCCGTCATTCCCTGGCGTTATGTGGTCGCGCAGTACGTAGCCAAGCAGGGAGATCGCTGGCGCTCGGATGGCTCCCGCGCAGTCAGTGACCGGCCATGATCGGGCCAATGGCCGGCAAGACGGTGCTGATCACCGGTGCCACCAGCGGCATCGGACGGGCGACCGCGATAGGCCTGGCCACCATGGGTGCCCACGTCGCGATCATCGGTCGGGATCGCCAGCGCGCCGACGACGCGGCTCAGGAGATCAGGACAGCCGGCGGGGATCAGGTGGATGTGTTCGTCGCGGACCTGTCTTCGCAGTCGGAGGTGCGGCGGCTGGCCGAGAAGGTGCTTGACCGGTACACCCACGTTGACGTGCTGATCAACAATGTCGGCGGCTACTGGAAGACCCGGCACGTCACCGCGGACGGGCTGGAGCGCACCTTCGCCCTCAATCATCTCGCGCCGTTCCTGCTCACCAACTTGCTCCTCGATCGGCTGCAGCAAAGCGTCCCGTCCCGGGTAGTCACGGTCTCCTCCAATGCACAAGCCCAGGGCCGCATCGACTTCGATGACCTTCAAGGCGAGAAGTCCTACTCCGGGGCACGGGCGTACAGCCAGTCCAAGCTCGCCAATGTGATGTTCAGCTACGAGCTCGCCAGAAGGCTGCAAGGCACCATCCTTCCTGATCATGCAATCGTCACCGCCAACGCGCTGCATCCCGGCGTGGTGAGCACGTCATTCGGAACCGAGGATCCCGCCACCGTCCAGCGAGTATTCATCCCATTCCTACGGACGTTCATGAAGACCCCTGCCCAAGGGGCCGCCACCTCAATCCACCTGGCTTCCGTTCCCGATCTTGAGCAGATCACGGGCCGCTACTTCGCTACCAGCAAGCTCAAAAGATCATCCAAGCCCAGCTACGACGAGGCCGCTGCGGCTCGACTCTGGCAGGTGAGCGGCGATCTGGTCGGCCTGGCCACGGCTGCGGCCACCCCAACCCAACCACCACCGGCACCCAAAAGCTAAGGACTAACTCCAATGAACCACTACCACACCCGGTCGCTGCGCAGAGCCAGCCTCATTGCCGGGCTCGCCCTCGCGTTGATCGTCGTGCTATCCGCCTTCGGCAACTT
>JAICEV010000496.1 GCA_025923975.1 Propionibacteriaceae bacterium | reverse complement strand
CTCGCGGCACAGCTCCAGCACCGCCAGGAACACCGCCTTCATCCGCTCGGCATGGCGCCGGCGGAAGCGGGCGATCACGGTGTGGTCGGGAACCTCGGCGCCGACGATGAACCGGAACCCGGCATCGCGGCCGCAGCGCCGTTCGATTGCCCGGCTCGAGCGGATGCCGTGGCTGTAGGCATAGAGCAGCAAGGCCAGCAGAACCCGCGGCGCGAACGGCGCCTGGCCGGCCTTGCCAACCTTGTAGGCGGCCTCGAAGGCGGACAGGTCCATCAGCGCCACGGCATCGACGAGAAGGTGGACGATGTCGTCCTCGGGCAGCCAGTCCAGCATGTCGACCGGCAGCAGGTAACGCTGGCGCCGATCCGGCTCGCGGAAGAAGCGGGCCATCCTGTCCCTCCTCGGCTGGTGGCCGAGACGGAATCACGCCTCTGCCCGCGCGTCAAACCCTCTCCAGCAGCCCAGCGGCCACGTTCAGCCGCTCAGAGACCCGATTCTGCAACAGGCTCTCTAGAGGCTGTTGCGCAATCAAAGATCTTGTCGATGAAGGTCAATATGTAGTAGTGACGAAGTCGTAGAGCATCTATATCTTGATGCAAAATGGATCGCACTCGAATTCTGCAACAGCCTCCTATGTTCGGCTAAAACCCTCTGCAGGATGGTAAGTGGCTTATCCCCATGGCTCCGGCACGCCCATAACTGGTAGGCGGGGCTCGTGATCGGCCGTTGACACGGCAGCGATGCTCGCTGAATGTTCTCTCATGCCGAGCCGCTGGAAGAGTGACCGCCCACCCGCGCTCGCCGCTTTTGTGGGGCGGTTTCCAGATGACCGCGCTTGTGCCGACTACCTATGCCGCAAGCGCTGGCCAGAAGGCTTTGTCTGCCCCGCGTGTGGCGGCCTGAAGGGCTGGGAACTCGGTGCTAAGCGGTTCACCTGGGAGTGCGCCGCGTGCGGCCGCCAGACCTCGGTGACCGCGGGCACGGTCATGCACCGCAGCAAGGTGCCCCTGCGCCTCTGGTTCCTTGCCGCCCACCTGATGGCTACCCATTCCAACGGCATCTCAGCCCTGCAGATGCAGGCCCAGCTCGGCCTCGGCTCGTACAAGACGGCTTGGCTGCTCTGCCACAAGCTGCGCCGTGCCATGGTCGATCCTGACCGCGAGCCACTGGCGGGCGTGGTCGAGGTGGACGAGACCAGCATTCCGTTCCGCACCAAGGACGATCCCGTGGACGGCGGGGCGGGTCGCAGTCACGTCGGCAAACTGCTGGTCGCTGGGGCGGTCGAGTTGATGGAGGACGGACGCGCCGGTCGCATCCGCTTGGCGGTGATCGAGGACTATGGCGCAATGACGCTGACCGAGTTCGTGACCCGTGCTGTCGAGCGCGGTGCGACGGTGGTCAGCGACGGCTGGTCCGGCTATAGCAGCCTGAAGGAGCACACGCACGAGGCCAAGGTTATCGGGTCAATGGCCGCGCATGTCCTGCTGCCATGGATCCACCGGGTGTTCGCGAACCTGAAGCGCTGGGGTACGGGCGTGCTGCACGGCTTCCGTAAGGCTCACCTCGACCGCTATCTCCAAGAGTTTGTCTTCCGCTGGAACCGGCGACGGCACACACGGGTCGCCTTCGACAGCCTGCTCGGCATCGCCGTCACGCTGCCACATGCTTGCTACCGAGACTTCGTGGATCAGCGCGCCTGACACGCGACGGTCCACTATGCCCGTCGGTCGATGCGGACGGCGCGGCGGTCGTTAGGCGAACGAGGGATCTGGTCCTTCCGGGGCCGCTGGGGTACGGCAGCCCTGAACGGACCCGGAGATGACGCTCCGCACGGCTACTTGATCCCGAGCAGAGCCATGGCCTCGTCCCCGGACACGTGCCTGCCACCAGGATACTCATGCTGGGCTTGGTATGTGTTCTCACGGGCACCAAGCCACTCGAAGTATTCCTTCGCGTCCAGAAGCTGGACCTTCAAGTGCAGTCCATGCGCCAGCATGACCTTTGCGAACTCGGCGGTCACCAACTGCCTGTACTCGAAATCGTCTCCCTCCTCAGGCAGCTTCATCGCCCGGAAGGATTCCTCGTCAGCATAGTAGGTTAACGTGATCTCATCCGCACCATCGGCGCGGAGGCGGCGAGCCATATCGTGTGCATGCTCTATGTTTTTCTTGAGTGCTATCCGTCTTTGCTTTGCCGATAACATGAACATCCTGCAGAGTGGCTCGGGGGACGTGCCCACGCCGGTTCGTTTCCCGCATATACTAATCCCCCGGCATTGTCCCAGACACAGATCGGCCATTTGTCGTTTGGAAACAAGGATATAGCTGACACGGCATGTCAGGCATATTCATGTGAGAGTAGTAGGTGTTCACTCTCGGCAGAGGTAGCCATCACCTCCGAAGATCCGTTCTCCTGACGCTTCCCGTGGATGCCAAGCCTTTCTTGGCCCTTCGAGCAAAGGCGTCCCGCCAATCTCAAGTCCTAGCACCACCGGATCCAGCGGGATAAGCCATTCGATGAAAAGCGCCCTGTCGACGATCGTCTGCTGCACTAGGCCCGAGGCGTGCGCGCCGGTCTGGATATCGAAGGTGAGCTTGCAGCGGCTGATGCGCTCCGCCTGATCGCGCACGGACTTGCCGG
>JAICEV010000495.1 GCA_025923975.1 Propionibacteriaceae bacterium | reverse complement strand
CGTACCCGCAGATCCTGCGCAACGAGTCGTATGTGTGGTGGCGCTCGGTGGTGGGTGTGATCTTCGGCCTCTCGCTCTTCATGCTGGTGACCACCGTGATAAGTCAGGCACTTGTCATGGTGTTCTGGGCGACCACGGCGGCCAACCAGTCGTACCAGGACTACTTTGCGAAGGCCTTTGCCTTCGAGCAGCCGCTTGGCATGTTGGCAGTGAACCTCGGCCTAGCGACATTGATACCGATTTCGTGGGTTCTGATGGCGATGGTCCATCAGGTGCGGCCGAGATGGCTCTATTCGGTCCAGCCGCGGCTCCGCTGGCGCTATCTGTTGGGATGCTTAGCGATTGCTGCCGTCGTGCTGAACGGCGTGATGCTGCTCTCTACGACGGTTGATGAACCGCTGTCCTTCCAGCCTCAGCAGGGTTTCTGGGGCTTCCTCGTGGTCATCGTGCTCACCTCCCCCATTCAAGCGGCAGCCGAAGAGATCTTCTTTCGCGGATATCTGCTGCAGGCGCTCGGCAGTCTGGTCGCCCGGCCGTGGGTCGGCGTCCTCGCCTCAGCGTTGGTATTCGCGGTGCTGCATGGCACTCAGAACTTGCCGCTGTTCATCGACCGGCTTGCCTTCGGCCTGCTGGCGGGGTTTCTAGTGTGGCGCACCGGGGGTCTGGAAGCTGGCATCGCGGCACATGTGATCAACAATGTGTTCGCGTACCTGATCGCCGGACTAACGACCTCAGTTGCGACACTCAAGGCGCTCCAGGGAATCGGATGGATCGACGCCGCGTTTGATGTTGGTGGATTCGCACTCTTTGCGCTGCTGGCGTACGTGTTGTCCCGCTTGATGAAGCTTCGGACCCACGTTGATCTGGCTCGAACAACTGCTTCATGAAGGCGCGTGGTTTTGGGCCCGAAACGCGGCCTACAGTAAAGTTTGTCCTTGTGCCAGCGGGGGCCCGACCAGCCCCGCGGCAGCGGTAGTGGGGTATAGGGTAATTGGCAGCCCGACTGATTCTGGTTCAGTTAGTCTAGGTTCGAGTCCTAGTACCCCAGCGACGCAGAAGCGTCTGATTCGTCTTGCCACAAGGGGAGTTGGTAGGCTTCCGCGGTCTGAATAAAGAATGATCATTAGCTAGGGCCCCGTTGTGTAGCGGCCTAGCACGCCGCCCTCTCAAGGCGGTAGCGCGGGTTCGAATCCCGTCGGGGCTACCAGGTAAGACACCTAGTCAAAGGCTATTTCGCGTCTCGTCTCAATTCGACCACCTCCCCTGCGGTACCTACTGGGTACCCACCAGCGAGCGCTGAGGTGCGTGCTGCGTCCATTGCGTCGGCCACAATGTCGAGCCGATCGCCGAACAGGTGGCCGTACTGATCGAGGGTCATCACCGCCGACTTGTGGCCCAACATCTGCTGGACGATCTTGATGTCGGCGCCACTGGCAATGGCCAGGCTGGCCGCGGTATGGCGCAGTTCGTGCGGATGGAAGCCAGAGATGCCGAGCTCGACCGCGGCCCTGGTCAGCACTGCCCGCTGGAAGGTTTGCGAGCGCATCACGGCCCCTCGCTCGCCGATGAACACCAGATCGGCAGCTGACTTGCCCTCGACGTGGCGAGCCAGTTCCTCAATGAGGAACCTGGGCAGCGGGACCTCGCGACGCTCGTGTCCCTTCGTCGGACCGAACGTCATTGCCCCCTTAACCGGAGTCACTGACTCGGCAACGAGCACGCGCCGGCGTAAGAGGTCGAGCCTGCCAACCCTGAGTGCTGCCATTTCGCCCCAGCGAAGACCGGTATAGGCCAGGAACAAGACGATAAGCCGGTACTCCTCGCCCGCGGCGTCGGCGAGCTGGCGACCCGCCGGTCCGTCATGTAACGCTTCTCAGGCTCTCGCACGCGCGGCAGGCTGACACCGGCAGCAGGATTGACCGCCAGCCGGCCATCCTTCATGGCGTATGCCATGATCATCGACAGCACCCGGTGCACCTTGCGGACCGTGGCCGGGGCTAGATCGAGCCGAGCGAGCCAGCGCTGGACTTCGGCGTGTGTGACATCGGATAACCGGACCTTGCCCCAACGCGGCCGGACATGCGTGCGGATGATTCCTTCGTACCGATCCCTGGTCTTCGGCGCTAGGTCCAGCTTGGCCTCGAGCCACTGATCAGCCAGGACCCCAAGGAGACGGTCTCCAAGATCACCGACAAGGTGGTCGAGGAGATGGTCGAGTGGTCCAACCGGGCCCACACCCGGGCGTGGTCGGCGACCAGCTGGCCTCGCGTCAGGTCGTTGCGTCCCCCGACCCGGCCGGGCATACACCGGCGGCTCGTCAGCCGCCAACGCCTTCTTCACTGTGTTCTTCGAACACCCCCACCACCCGGGCGATCACCTTGATCGGCATCTTCTCCGCCCTCCACAGCCGGCGGATCTCAGCCCAGTCCTCCACGTTTAGCAGCCACTTCCCCCTGACCTCGACTCAAGGTCAGGATCACGGAGGGGTCAGATTTCGCTGCCGCCAAGGGGTCAGTTCATGTGCCGTCGACAGACCGTATCGCGCCAGCGGTTGAACAGCACCGCGACGACCCCGATGCCGTGGTCGGCGAAGATGCGCAGCCCGCTCTCGAAGTTCGAGAGGAACTTCGCCGGTTGCCGCTGTAAACCTCCTGTGACAT
>JAICEV010000494.1 GCA_025923975.1 Propionibacteriaceae bacterium | reverse complement strand
GGGCTGTGGCGGTCCTGGCAATGTTTCCGCTGAATTCGGTGCTGTTCCCCTACATGCCCTTACGCCTGCGGGTTTTCGAGGAGCGCTACTTGACGATGCTTGCCGACCTGCTCCAGAGGGAGGACGCGCGATTCGGTGTGGTGCTGATCGAGCGTGGTCGCGAGGTAGGCGGTGGGGAGCAGTGCTTCAGTGTTGGCACAATCGCCGAGATCACCCAGCTTGGCGCCCAAGAAGGCTTTGTCGGCTTGGTCGCTCAAGGCAGCCGACGTTTTGAGATCACCGAATGGCTGGAGGATGCCCCACACCCACGCGCCGAGATACACGAGATGGCGGAATTGGAGTGGGACAACGGTTTGTGGCAGCTGCGGGAGCATACCGAGCAACTGGTACGCCGCACGCTTGCCGTCGCCAGCGAGTTCGCTGAGAACGTATGGCCGTCTGATACCGAGCTGTCAGCTAACCCAGTTGCCGCGGCCTGGCAATTGGCTGCCATCTCACCGCTCAATGCTCTCGATCAGCTAGCACTGTTGGGCTCGACCTCGCTCGGAGAGTTGCTTGCTCACGTCTCAGCGTTGACCCGTGAAGCTGCGCTCGCCTTTGACGCTCCCTGGCCTGATAACAACGCGGAGTAGAGATATCACCCCGCGAGCTATCGAGGCGCTGGCCCCGTGGTGCCACGCCGAACAAAGCTGATGGGCAGCAGCACCTGGCGCGGCCGTGACTCCGGGTCGATCAGCAACCGGCCCACGTGCTGTCCCTTGTCGTGTATCGGTTGATGAACCGTCGTGAGATCGGCGGTCTTCGCGGTGGCGATGTCGTCGAAGCCACAGACCGATACGTCGCCTGGCACCTCTAGCCGGCGTGCTGCCAACGCCTGCAGCGCGCCGAGGGCCAGTACATCACTCAAACCAACAATCGCCGTCGGAAGTTGATCATGATCAAGCAGCCACGTCGTGGCGGTGGTACCAGATTCGATGGAATTGTGGCCACCGGAGACGATCATGACCTGTCCTGGCGTCGCCTGGCGCAGGCCGGCGACGCGTGCGGCGTAGTCGAGGTAGCCCAGCTCGGCAGCATCGAGGCGCCGTCCCGGACTGCCCGCCGGTTGGTTGGTCTCGACGAGGACAGCGATGTCGCGGTGACCCAGGCTTGCCAAATGCTCACCGACCATGACGCCCGCAGCACAATCGTCGATGGCCACCCAGCTTGAGTCGGGATCGCTGCTGACGCTCGTCGTTACCAGTCGAATGCCGCGGGCCCTTGCCAGCATCGCCGCGGGATGGTCTGCGGGAAGGGAAAGGATGGTGAGTGCATCGATGTTGGCATGCCGGACGGCGGTCACGTCACTCTGATCGGCGTCGGTTGCTGAGGAGCCTGCTGCCCGCCTGGCCAATGGCATCAGCACGATGCTGATCCCGTGCTCTTCGACGACTTCGCTGAGACCCGTCAAGAACTCGATAGCGAACGGATCAGAGAACGCGTAGGACAGCCGCTCCGAAAGAAGGACACCGACCGCGTCCGCCCGACCTCGTCGGAGGATCCGGCCGGCGGCATCGGGCCCTGGGTAGCCCAGCTCCTCTGCTGCCGCGAGAATCCGCTCCCGGAGCTGCGGTGACAGCTGGTCTGGGCGGTTGTAGGCGTTTGAAATTGTGGCCGGCGAGACGCCGAGAGCAGCGGCGAGGGTCTTGACGGTCATGCGTGCCATCGGTGCCCCTCGCCTACTCCCGCTGCTGAATCGTTCTAGTCAGCCTAGCGGGTAGGCAATTTTGCTCAGCGCTTCTTCTTGTTCTTGACTTCCCAGGTATCGCTCCCCGGAGTCCAGTTCAGCACGCTGGCGCGCTCCATGAAGTCGTCTGTGCTGATCTCGCCGCGCGCAAAACGCTCCGCCAGGATTTTTTTGGCGTCAGTTTCGGGCGAGGGATTGCTGGTCGCCACAGATGGCGACCCGAAGTGACCGTGCCGAATCAGGAAGAACAACAAGGTGCCCAGCACGAGCAGCATCAACAAGAAAAACATCAGAGCTCCTAAAGAAGGTGCGAAGGGCGGCACTGCGCCGGCGGCGAAGGTCGTAGAGGCCTCATCGGCTCCCACCGGAGGGCCGTGACGGTGGTGGTGGTGATGGTGGTGGTGATGACCGAAGCCGCCCTCAAGTGGGATCAGTAGTGGGGTGGTCATGGATACATTCTGCGGCTCGACCGCCTCACGGGGAATCCGCTCAAAAGCGGCTCTTTGGTTACGTTCTCTGACGTAGTCGGGATACGGCGCGCGGGCGATGTGCAGGCCTCGCCGCCGGTCTAGGGTCGTGAAAAACGCACGGCGATCGAGCCGACTTCAAGACCGAGGAGATCACGGAGGAACCATGCGGGGTTCGGGCCCGGCGTGCCTTCCTCGTCGACTCGGCGATCGGACTCGTATTAGCGGTGACCAGCTGGATGGCTTCCTACTACGTCTGGGTAGTCGATCCCGAGGTGCCCAGCGTCACCGCATGGGAGGTGCGAAAAGGGGCTTACCACCTCGTTGGAGAGGCAAAAGGTGAGGAGTCGCTTGCCCTGCCGCTGCCGTTCCCCCTCACGATCGTGCCTGCCCGACTTCTTGACTGAATCCGCTCCAGCCAGAGCGCACGGGGTGTCTGCTCTCAAGTTTGGCGCAGTCGGATAGTCAAACCAGTGGGAGGCCCCGATTCGGCG
>JAICEV010000493.1 GCA_025923975.1 Propionibacteriaceae bacterium | reverse complement strand
GGCGGTTGGGACCGCCGGTGGCGAAGGTCCCTACCGCCGGCGAGATCTTGGCGCTTTGCCTAATCACACGTCATGCGCCAATTTCTCATCACGGAACTCACGCGGCGCAACCTCGATGCCAAGCTTTGCGTTAGTGCGGTCACGACGCCAACACAGCAATCACGGGTCACGCCTTCATGCTGTTGGTGCGAAGCACGTACGGATCCCTAGATGCCATCTGCCCGCTTCACGCGATAGGTGCCGAGGCACCTGGTCG
This sequence comes from Propionibacteriaceae bacterium, assembly GCA_025923975.1. GTDB lineage: Bacteria > Actinomycetota > Actinomycetes > Propionibacteriales > Propionibacteriaceae > Microlunatus. The sequence goes on along the minus strand of JAICEV010000493.1, from coordinate 2,435 downwards.
TTTCCTTCGTCCACTGCATGGAGACTCAACCCCCCTTTCGTCGCGCTTGCAGACTGTGCCCGAGCGCCAGCAAGATGGGGGTTTGCTCCACCCCGCGGCAGCGACGCCTTCTCTACGCAGTTAGACGGCGCCGTGCCGGGGCCACCCTGGGTGGATCGCAGCGGGGGTGGTGCCTGCCCACCCGATCTCGCAGGACACTGCCTGGTGGCTGCAATAAACAACACGTTGTCCTACCGCCGGCCTAGCGTGCACGCATCGAACCCGCCGAAATCTCGCACAGCGGCACTTCCCCATGTACTCCAACCCAGTGGAGATGTGGCTCATCGGAATTCTCAGGGGTGAGGGGTCCGAGGTCGGGTGGGTCGTGTCGTTCCGTATGAGATAGGTCGAGTGTCCTTCAGGATTGGTAGCGACCAAGCCAACTTGACTGAAGGACCTGTATGCGAGTACGCGTCGGCGACGTGCGGCTGTTCTTCGACGTGGAGGGGCCCAGCCTCGTGGTGGAGGGACCTGCTATGCGCGAGCGACCGACGTTGCTGCTCTTGTCCGGCGGGCCGGGGTTCGACCACACCGTGTTCAAGCCGGCCTACTCGCGCCTTGCCGAGGTCGCGCAGGTCATCTACCTCGACTTCCGAGGTCATGGTCGGTCTGACCGGGGCGATCCGGCGAGGTGGACCGTGGATGTCTGGGCGAAGGATTTGCGCGAGTTCTGCGGGAAGCTCGGCATGAGCCACCCAATAGTTCTCGGTTGGTCGTTTGGTGGCATGGTCGCGATGAAGTACGCCACCACCTACCCCGAGCACCCGAGCAAGCTCATCCTGCAGTCGACGCGGTCACGGCTTGACACCGAAGGACTCGTCCGTGCTTTCGAGGAGCGCGGTGGTGCCAAGGCGGCTCGAGTGGCCCGCGCGTACTGGTCCAGGGGCGGTCCAGAGACGCTTGCAGAGTACGGCGTGTCGTGTGCCCCGCTGTACGGGCCCAGCCCGACTGATCCCGACGAAGTGGCCAGAATGACGGTCAACGTCGAACTGCTCACTAATCCCGGAGCTGTCATGCGCGACGTGGACCTGCGTCCCGAGCTGGCCAAAGTCAAGTGTCCAACCCTCGTGATCGCCGGCGATGCCGATCCCTGGGGAAGCGTCGATGCAGCTGCGGACATCGTCGCCGCCCTTCCGAAGCACCTGGTCCGATACGAGCAGTTCATTGGGGCTGGACATCACATCCATCATGACGATCCGGATCGGCTGTTCGAGCTGCTTCGGGAATTTCTGGTTGGGCCCAAAGACATCGAGGCATGTCCAGCACCGCGTGCCGGGGCGTCATGACCAGAACCTTCCTGAACAGACGCCCGGCGAGGTCATGGCGGCCGAGTGATACCGGGTAGATCAAGTCATTAGTTTCACGGCGTAGGCTTGGCAATCCTGTCTTGGCGCCTGGGGAGGCTTGGGGACCTTTGCCTCTGCGATGGGATGCCAGGCGGTCGCAGGCGCCGTGCATGGGCTTGAGATCGATCGGCGGACCGGGGATGATCCCGAGGCCACCATCCGGGGCCGAATGGCCCTTGCCGGCTTAGACCGCTCCGCTCATGATCAATACAGACTTCATCGATGGCATCGGCCAGCGAAACGCGCCTGCCCTCGGTGTGTCGGACCGGCCGATCTTCGGCGACAGGGGGCAGGAATGAGTGGTGCGGGCTCCGCACGAGGGACGCGGGTGAACTCTCGCCATTCGCCGTAGAGCAGATGGGCACGCGCAAGCATGATGGCGACCCGGGTGCGTTGGAGGTGGTCGATCGAGCGTTCGAATTCCTCGGCCGCGACTGGACCGGCACTGATTAGGGCGGTTGCCAATGCGACAAGTCCAAGTCCCCGGTCGCTGTGGGCACCGTTGCCGAGGGTTTGGAGTCGCGTCAAAGCCGCCTGCGTTGTCGTGAACTGTCCGGCGCGGGCTGCCGCTTCGATGAGCTCAGGCAACGCCCAGGTGGCGTCGCATCGGCTATATCAAGGTCGACCGCAAAGGACTGTTTGCCCGCGATGTCTACGCTGCTGCGTCCGAAATCGATCGGGTGGAGGACGACCCGGTAAAGGGCGACAAGGTCATCCTGAACGTGCCCGGAGGACATGCTGCTGCAAGAAGCATCCGACGGCTGACCGGGCGTCGCTGCTTGGCTGCAGGCCGACGATGAAATGTCGGGTGCAGTCGGCGGTTAGTCTGCGTACCCGGCGGCGTTGCGCTGGATGCGGCGAATCGGGACCAGGAGAGCCGGTCGCGCTGGCGCCTTAACCTGGCCCAGCCCAACGCAGCGCCCGACTAGCCGACGCGTCGCGGGAGACTGGGCACATGCCAGAAGCCGATCCACCGGAACCGGCCTCAAGCGAGGCGGCGCCGGAGCTCCGCACCGTGATCATCGGAGTCATCTCCGCGCCGGGAACCTC
>JAICEV010000492.1 GCA_025923975.1 Propionibacteriaceae bacterium | reverse complement strand
GCTCGCAGGATCCCTGGAGGCATCCGGCCGACACCCCTCCCGCCCGGGAGGTTCCCAAGCGGGTGCGCGCCTGGGCCCAGGAGCAGCTGAAGTCCGAAATCATTGCGATCAAGCCTGTCGGCGGCGGCAGAACTGACACCATTTCAGCGGTCCATCTCCGTCACGGCGAACGGGTCATCCTGCGTTGTGTCTCCATCGAACGCTGGGGCGAGATCGGCCGCCAGCATGTTGTGTGCGAGGCACTGGGCTGCCGCCTGATGGAGGGCTCCAGCCTCCCGGTGCCTCGGCTCATTGCCTCCGACCCGGATGGCAGTGGTACTGGCGACTACGCGAACCTCACGACCTGGCTCCCCGGCCAGGTTCGGCTCGGCCCGCTGGGCCTGGACGCGATCGACGAACTGGCGAAGATTGCCGTGATCATCCACGGCACCCCGGTGGATGATGATCATCGGCCGCGACCGTACGAGTTCTGGACGCCTGATGATCTTGAGGTGCCCAGCTGGACGTCACGGCCGGAGCTGTGGCAACGGGCTATCGACATCTTCAATCAAGGTCCGCCGCCGACCCACCAGGGACTCGTACACCGCGACTTTCATCCCGGAAATATCTTGTGGGAAGGCGATCGGATCACCGGCGTGATCGACTGGGCTGAGACCTCCTGGGGGCCTCCTGACCTGGACGTCATGCACTCACGAGCGAATTTCGCAATGCTGCACGACTTCCATAGCGCCGACGCATTTTCCGATGCCTATCGATGGCATGGCGGCGTACTCGATAATGATCATGATGCGCAGGTCTTCTGGGCGGTCAGTGACATCCTCGGCTTCCTGCCCGATCCGACTCAGATCATTACAGCGCTGATCCATCACAGAACCGATCTAGGGGACCAAGTGGTACGCGAGCGGCTCGAGCGGTTGCTCATGATGACCCTCGGAGAGACTCGCCACTGACTCGCCCCTACCCTCCAAAAATTTCCGACCAGTGCGGAGTTCTCGATCTGCCGATGGCACCGCCGCCTCAGAAGTCGACACCTGGAGCCGCACGGCAGAAACGCACGTGCACGTGCGTTTTCCATCGCGATGCACATGTTGCAGAGCCTGCTGCGAACGTGCACGTGCGTTTCCGCAACCGACCTCGGCGGACAGACATGCACCAAGAGCTCATCAATTTGGTGTACGCCCTTGCAAAGAAAGGTTAGGCTGCCTTAAGTTAGGCGAGCCTTCCCTATTGGCGCTGGCGGCAACAGGGCCTTCGGCGAGGAGGCAGTCACCAGCACACGGGGGAACGAGGAGACATGCTAGCCAACTTCCTGATTGGCTTACGCGAGGGCCTGGAGGCCGCGCTCATTGTCAGCATCCTCATCGCCTACTTGGTGAAGTCAAATCGCCGCCACCTCCTGCCGCAGATCTGGCTTGGCGTCGGTATCGCGGTAGCCATCTCACTCGTCTTTGGCGCGACACTCACCTTTGGGCCCAGGGGACTCACGTTCGAGGCCCAGGAACTAATCGGCGGCCTTCTTTCCATCGTCGCCGTGGCGTTCGTCACCTGGATGATCTTCTGGATGGCGAAGGCCGCGCGGTCGCTATCCGGCGAATTACGGTCCCAGATCGACAAGGCCGCCGAGGCCAGCCGATGGTCGCTGGTTGTCATCGCGCTCCTGGCTGTCGGCCGTGAGGGCCTTGAAACGGCATTGTTCCTCTGGGCCGCCACCCAGGCTGCAGCCCAGGGCACCGGCACAACTGCCGGCCCACTGCTGGGCGCCGCCCTCGGACTACTTGTCGCGGTCGTGCTCGGTTACCTCATCTATCGCGGTGCCCTGAAGATCAACTTGAGCCGCTTCTTCACCTGGACCGGCGCTTTCCTGATCGTCATCGCCGCGGGCGTGCTCGCGTACGGTGTGCACGACCTACAGGAGGCCCGTTTCCTGCCCGGTCTGAACAACCTCGCCTTTGATGTATCCGGGGCAATCCCGCCAACCTCGTGGTACGGAACACTATTGAAGGGCATATTCAACTTCTCGCCCGCAACCACGGTTCTCGAGGCGGCCGCCTGGCTTCTCTACTTCGTCCCAACGATGACGATCTTCCTCTACCAAAAGCGACAGCGCACGCAATCTCCCTCACGTCCGACTCCCGAGCCAGTTGGGGCGTCCGGAAGGAAATGATCATGATCCGCCTCAGCCGTCAGGCTGGCAAATTCGCCATGCCCGTACGCACCCTCATCCTCGCCTCGACCTGCGCCGTCTTTGGAATGCCGCTGCTGGCGGGATGCACGGACAATGCATCGACCGACAGTCCTGGTGCCCCGGCCAGCGCGAACCCCCGCGCTCTGACCGTGCAGGCGACAGACTCCGAGTGCAAGCTTTCCGCGACTAGCGCCCCCTCGGGCACGCTCACGTTTGCAGTGACCAACGGCGGCCAAAAGGTGACGGAGTTCTACCTGTACGCCGAGGATGGAAAGCGCATCATCGGCGAAGTAGAGAACATCGGCCCCGGGATCACTCGGGAGCTAGTCCTGAAGGTCGAGCCCGGGAGCTACATCACCGCATGCAAGCCCGGCATGGCCGGCGACGGCCTCCGTGCACCGTTCTCAATCACTGAATCCGGGGATGCACAGCAAGGCTCCGCGGGAAGCGATGCCGAGCTGGTTGAGCAGGCGAACGAGAACTACCGCGAATACGTCGAAGACCAGACCAAG
>JAICEV010000491.1 GCA_025923975.1 Propionibacteriaceae bacterium | reverse complement strand
TACCGGCCACGACAGCACTCGTCTTCTCTTCGGCGCTGCCGCCATCGGCAACGTGAGCCAAGAGGAGGCCGACCAAACCATGGAATTGATCCGTGAGCATGGGATCAACCACATCGATACCGCTGCCAGCTACGGTGACGCCGAGCTGCGCCTCGGGCCCTGGATGGAGACACACCGGGACGAGTACTTCCTCGCCACCAAGACTGGCGAGCGCACTCGGCCGGAGGCGTACAACGAGATCGAAAGCTCACTGGAACGGCTGCGGACCGACCAGATTGATCTGATCCAGCTGCACAATCTCGTCGATGAGGACGAGTGGCGGACGGTCTTCTCGGCAGGCGGCGCTCTGGAGGGGGTGGTCGAGGCCAAGGAGGATGGCCTCGTCCGTTTCATCGGCGTTACGGGCCACGGCGTGACGGTGGCCGCTCAACATCTGCGATCGTTGCAGGAGTACTCCTTCGACTCGGTACTGTTGCCCTACAACTTCGCGATGTCGCGCAATCCGGGCTATATGGACGATTTTGAGGCGCTGTTCGCGGTTTGCGCCGAGCGCGGCGTGGCAGTTCAGACGATCAAGAGCATCACTCGAGGCCCGTGGGGCGATCAGAAGCCCACTGCCAACACCTGGTACGAGCCACTCAGCGACCAAGCCGCCATTGATACAGCGGTGAGCTGGGTGCTGGGCCGCGAGGGAGTGTTCCTCAACACAGTTGGGGACATCCACATTTTGCCTAAGGTGATCGATGCGGCCGAGCGGTTCACGCAACGGCCAAGTAATGAGGAGATGGGAGCGCTGGAGACAGCCTTCGGGCTTGAGCCACTCTTCGTCTGAAATGCACTCAAGGCGGCAGCAGAAGCTCGCGGCTGTCGTCGCTGCGCTCGTCGTCTGTGCCTGGAATGCACCACCCAGTCAGGGCAAAGCCGACCCGCTGCTGACCGCTCATCGAGGTATCGGTAACAGCGCCACGATCCCGGAGAACACCGTCCCGGCATTCGAGCACGCCGCCGACCACGGGGCCAACATTGTTGAGTTAGACGGCAGCTCAGCTCCGACGGCAAGATGGTGGTGATTCATGACAAGACGCTGGATCGCACCACCGACTGCGCCGGCCACGTTAAGGATCAAATGCTGGCCTACATCAATGCATGTGACACCGAACCCGCCGGGTCGCATCCGCCGGGCTTCCGGCAGGCGTTGATTTACCTAAAGGCCACTGATCTGAAGATCCGGGCCGAACTCAAAGGCACCTGGACCTCGAGGCAGGTAGAAACGTTCGTCGACGAGATCGCTCTGCAAGGGCTCACCTCCCACACTATCGCCGCCTCGTTCTCGACGACGAACTTGACCCATGCCAAGACGCATGCCCCGACACTGAAGCGTGCCGACCTCCATGATGGGGCGACCCCAAGCGCGGCCACGATCAAGCAGTACGGCTCGATCTACATCCCGCTGCTGGCCAACATAAGCGCGGATCAGGTGGCCTCGCTCACGGCAGCAGGGGTGACGGTGCACGTACGTCTCGGGGACAGCCCGGAGGACTATGCAGTGATGCTGGCCACCGGTGCTCCGGTCTGGGTTGTGCAGGATGTTGCTGATGCGAGGGCGTGGCGTAGGAGTACCCGGATGCTAGGTCGACCTGGCTAGGCGTGGGAGCTGCGGACCGATTGCGGCCACCACGGATGGCGTTGGATCGCGGCTTCGGCTGATGACTAGCGTTGCATAGCAGCCATCCGGCGGGCTGCTTCCTCCATACCCTTTTTCACGTCCTCGAGGGTCATGCATGGAGTCAGCGTGATCTTGACGTTCGCGCGCTGATAGAGGGGCTCACTAATCACCGGAATTTCCGACGGGTCCGCCAAGTCGAAGACCGCAAAGAATGCGCGCTCTCCGTCCTCAACGAAGCCGTAAAGGGCTTCCGGTTGGAGGGCTTCTTGGATCCGATCGAGTGCCTCTGCTGCCGCGCCACTGCGGAAGATTTCGTTAGCGGCTTCGGTGTCGAGCACAACTTTAAGCAACATCCGCATGACAACCTCCAGATGAGTCGGGCCGGGAGGTCCGATCGCCTGGGCTGAGATGGGTTGAGTCATCCCGGATCGATGCCTGCCGGGCGGCGCTAAGTCCGATGCTACTGAGGCCAGGGTGCCGACTGATAGTGGCGCCGCGCGGGCCGACAGAGCAATCCAGGCCTTAAGCCGCGAGTACAGCCGACCAAATCGGGTAAACGTCAGTCATGGGGTGGAATGGCGGTACCCCACGCCACGCCACAGGCTCGGCGGGCTCAAAAGGGATGCCCGTCGAGCTGCTTCCCGAGACAGCCGGCGCAGGCCCGCCCGTGACCCCTGGCTTGCCGGGTGTCTCCAAAAAGTGGCCTTTGATGTCCGATGACAGTGGGAGCAAGCAGACTCGAACTGCTGACCCCTTGCTTGTACGTTACCGGCGACGCGTGCGCTGCCGTACCCCGATGTCCGGAAATCCTTACTCGTAAGGAATCCGTACGGCAGTGAACACCAGCGAATACACGAAGTCGACCATGGATGGCGGTCGGAATGGCGGTCAAACCATAGCTTAGCTAAGCGAATTGGAGGAGAGACCAAGATCAATTAGTGGCTAAGATCAAACGTTGATCGAGGAGACGGAGTCCAGCCGGGTAGCCGCCTTCTTCGCTGGTATCGCACAGCTCGAGGTCTGCGGTGAGACCGGCTTCCATCG
>JAICEV010000490.1 GCA_025923975.1 Propionibacteriaceae bacterium | reverse complement strand
GGAGATCGATGAAGGTTGGGTTGGTGAGGCGTCGTTCGAGATTCCGGGCGATTTGCCACGTGGTTACCACATGCTGATGGCTGTCAGCGGCGACCGGCAAGCGTCCATGCCGTTGATCATCACGCCAGCGTGGCTCGGCTTCCCGGAACAGATGGGCCAGCATCGTGCCTGGGGATTGGCCACTCAGCTCTATAGCGTGCGCTCAGAGCAGTCTTGGGGAGTCGGTGACCTGACTGATCTAGAGGATCTGGCCGTTTGGTCGGCAGCCGAGCACCAGGCCGACTTTGTGTTAGTCAACCCGCTGCACGCAGCCGAACCAGTGCCTCCGATACAACCGTCGCCGTACCTGCCCAGCAGCCGCCGCTTTGCCAATCCCCTATATCTGCGACTCGAACGCATTCCGGAATACGCTGTCGCCAGCGCGGCTCAACGAAAAGAGATCGACAAGATCAGGATCCGGCTGCTCGCGGATCTCGCTGATTCGACTCAGATCGATCGTGATCGATCATGGAGCGCCAAATGCGAGGCCCTCAAGATCATCTTCTCGGTACCTCGTACGCCGGGACGGGACGCCTCGTTTGCGGCTTATCGCCGCCGTGAGGGGAGCGGCCTCGAGCGGTTCGCCACCTGGGCGGCGCTCGCCGAGGAACACGGCCCCAGTTTCTGGGACTGGCCAACCGAGCTGCAGGACCCCGAGTCGCCCGCTGTTGCAAGCTTCGCTGCTGCGAATGCCGCCAAGATCGACTTCCACTGCTGGTTGCAGTGGCTGATGGAGGAGCAGCTAGCCGGCACCCAGCAGGCAGCGGTCCGCGCCGGAATGGCGCTTGGGGTAATGCATGATCTGCCCGTCGGTGTGAGTACGAGTGGGGCAGATGCCTGGAGCTTGCAAGACAGTTACGCACAAAACGTCTCGGTAGGCTGCCCGCCGGATCCGTTCAACCAGCAGGGACAGGACTGGAATCAGCCGCCGTGGCGGCCAGATCGGCTTGCTGCAACCGCGTACGCGCCCTTCCGCGAGACGGTCTCCACGATCTTGCGCCATGCCGGCGGCTTGCGTGTCGATCATGTGATCGGTCTGTTCCGCCTTTGGTGGATCCCGCGGGGAATGCATCCGACGCAGGGCACCTATGTCCGCTACGACCACGAAGCCATGATGGGCATTCTCGCTCTGGAGGCCCATCGGGCAGGCGCAGTGGTGGTCGGAGAAGATCTAGGAACAGTGGAGCCGTGGGTTCGCGATTACCTGCGGGAGCGCGGCATCCTGGGCACGTCGATCTTGTGGTTCGAGTTCGACTGGGACGGTGACGGTGCGCCGCTAGCACCCGAAAAGTGGCGGGAGTACTGTCTGGCGTCGGTCGCCACCCACGATCTGCCACCCACTGCCGGCTATTTGACGGGGGATCACGTCCGGCTCCGTGATCAGCTTGGCATCCTGACTCGTTCGCTGGACGAGGAATTGGAGGCCGATGAGGCGGACCGCCAGGCCTGGCTGGACAACCTTCGAAATCGCGGAGCCTTGCAGCCCGACGCTGAGGTCGAGGAGATCGTTGAGGCTCTGCATCGTTACCTGACGTGGACTCCGTCGCGGCTGCGTTGCCTCTCACTCGCTGACGCCGTTGGTGAACGTCAGTTACAGAATCAGCCCGGCACGATCGACGAGTACCCGAACTGGCGAGTGCCGCTCACCGGCCCTGACGGATCACTGGTGATGCTGGAGGACATCTTCACGAACGAGCGGACGGCGGAGCTTGCCAAGATCATGCGCACTGGCCGCTGACTGTACGGATCCCACTAGCGCCCGAAGTTGATCACGCCCTGCTCGACTGCCTTCTGTACGGCATCGGCTTCCGCCTGGGTCAAGGTGCCGTCTTGCACCGCCGCATCGAGCCTTGCCTTCAGGGCAGCTGTCCGTTCGGTCTGATGGGTCGTACGGATTTCCTGAAGCGCAGTCTTGATCTTGTTCTCCTCAATCCCGAGCTCGTTGGAGAGGGCCTTGGCGAGGGCCGCCTCACGCTCCGCCACATCGGGCCTGGCAGTGGGATCCGGTCGGGGTTGGTTCTCAGCCCGGATGGCCCGCAGCGCCTCAGCCACTTTGGCCTCATCGATGCCCAGCTTGTTGGCAAGCTCGGTGACGAATTCACCGGCTCGTAAGCCACGCCCTGAGTGACCGGCCCAGCCTCGATCAGCGCCCGGTGACGGGGTACCGCTGGTCGGCGTCGGCGTGGTGTCAGCGGACGCCAGGTTGGCCACTCCGATACCTGCGCCAAGCGCTAGCACTCCTGAGGCGATGGTGATTGCGGTCTTCTTGGAAACTGCCACGTGCGTCGCTCCTTATGCTCAATTCGCCGACCGGCGTCGGCGCGGCGAGTAAAGCCTTGGATTGCTCCCTGGCGATCGGCTATTGAGAAGCTGGCAAGCATTTAGCAATCTGAAGGCCGCGCTCGGCCAATGATCAGTAACTGTCGCGGCCCCTTGCTCAGTAAGTGCCGCTCAGGCCCTCCTCGACGGCCTGTTTGATGGCGTCTGCCTCATCCTGAGTCAAAAGCCCAGACCGGACCGCCTCGTCGAGGTACCCGTCCAGCGCAGCGGGACCACCTTCCGCCTCATAAGCTGCACGAACCTCGTCCAGGGCGGCCTTGATCTCGGCCTCGTCGACGCCGAGCATCTCAGCCAGGACCTTGATAAGTGCCGCCTCACGCTCCTGCTGCTCAGGGCTGGTTGGCCAG
>JAICEV010000489.1 GCA_025923975.1 Propionibacteriaceae bacterium | reverse complement strand
CGGACCTTCCTGCTGACCTTGGCAATTGTCGACGACCTGATCGCCATCACCGTCATCGCGACCGTTTACACCAGCGGACTAGCCCTGCTTCCGTTGCTGTTGGCGCTGATCCCTCTCACCGGGTTCGCTGTGCTTGTCCAGCGCGGCGTTCGCGCCTGGTGGATGCTAATCCCGCTCGCCGTCGCTACTTGGGCACTGGTCCACGCCTCGGGGGTCCATGCCACCATCGCCGGGGTTCTCCTAGCTTTCGCGGTTCCCGTCCATCCCACGCCGCGGGCCCGGGTCCAGGTCGGCACAACCAACGGACAAGCGATCTATGAAGGTCTCGCCGCGCACTTCGCCGACCGATGGGAGGTGCTGTCCATCACAATCGCTGTCCCCGCTTTCGCATTCCTCTCCGCCGGTGTCACCATCGGAGGACTCGCCGGGCTACGCGACTCGCTGACAGACACCATTGCTGTCGGCATCTTCACCGGCTTAGTCGTCGGCAAAATGCTCGGTATCGTCGGCACAACGTTCTTGATGACGCGACTGCGCGGCTACACCCTTGACCGCACGATCGGCTGGCTTGACCTACTAGGCATGTCGTTCCTCGGTGGCATTGGATTCACCGTGGCGCTGCTGGTTGGCGAGCTGTCCTACGGCGGCGGCACGAGCACCGACGACAAGGTCAAGGTCGCAGTGCTCTTAGGATCCTGCACTGCCGCGGTCATCGGCGCCGCCATTCTCGCAGCCCAAAACCGGCGATATCGGCATGCAGCTTCCAAGCCCGCTCTACGTGAGTAGCGTTGCCCGCGGTGAGAATGGTGCCGTCGGACAGGTGAGGCGCGGAGCGGTGACCACGGATGCTTCGGGGGCCGGAGCCTCCTCGATGGTGAGCTTTGGCCACAATTCGCAGGTCCCTGACAGTTGCAACCTCCAAACTGTCCCCGGAGAGCCCCCAAGGCCGGGCGTGGGCTCACAACCGCCGATTGCGTAGTCTGCCTATAAAGGCGGTGGGGCCCGCCGATAACCGCGACATGACAGTCGCCAACGGTCCCTACTGATGGAAGTAGGGCGCTGTGGCAATGATCCAACACGAAACATCGAAGGTCGGCCGCACCAAGGGCCAACGGACCCGCATGCCGAGACGCCATCGTCGATGGGACGTCGTGGCCGTGATTGCCGTCGGAGGCGCACTGGGAGCCGTGGCGCGGCAACTTGTCGCGGAAGCACTGCCTGAAGCGCCCAGCGGATTTCCGTTCGGCACACTTGTGGTCAATTTGTCGGGCTGTCTGCTGATTGGCCTGCTGATGGTCTCCATCGTCGAGGTGCGGCGCCCGCATCGGCTGATCCGGCCCTTCGTGGGTGTCGGACTACTTGGCGGATACACCACCTTCTCCACATATGCAGTAGAGACCCAGAGGCTCATCCAGGCTGGCGATCCCCGGATGGCATTCGCCTATTTCGGCGCAACCCTCATCGGCGCGTTGCTGGCCGTTCAGGCGGGTGTGCTGCTGATACGTCTGCCCCGCGTGTTGTCTCGTAGGAGGAAGAGATGACCCTGAAAGGTGAGGCGTGCCGGCTCACTATTTATGTGGGTGAGGATGACCAATGGCACCACAGGCCGCTGTACACCGAGATTGTGCACCGGGCGCACTTGTTTGGACTTGCTGGTGCCTCGGTGTTCCGAGGACTGGAGGGATATGGGGCATCCAGCCGCATCCACTCCGCCCGCATTCTCAGTCTCAGTGAAGATCTGCCGCTTGCCGTTGTCATCGTTGATCGGGAGGAGCGAATTCGGGAGTTTCTTTCCGCACGGCTGGATGAACTGCAGATCGACGGGCTGATCGTTCTCGAAGACGTCGAAGTCATCCGGTACGCCGGTCGTGATCGGTCATCTCGATGACCTTGCTGCTTGTCGCCCTGGGGGCGGTGGTTGGCGCGCCGTTACGGTATCTGACCGACCGATTCATTCAGGCCCGACACGACACGGTCTTCCCGTGGGGCACCCTCACGGTTAACGTCGTCGGCTCCTTGATCATGGGTTTTCTCGTGGGAGCCGCCGCAGCTGGGCGCCTGGATCCAATGATTCTCACTGTGCTTGGCCCTGGGTTCTGCGGCGCTTTGACCACCTACAGCACTTTCGGGTACGAGACGCTCCGCCTGGCTGAAGACGGCTCACGCTTTCTCGCTACCGCGAACATAGCCATCAATCTCTTTGCTGGACTCGGCGCCGCCTTTGTCGGCGTCGCAATCGCCGCTGCGATCTGAGAGCGCGCTGATCTCAATGCGGCGTACACACGACCGCTCGCCGACGATATGGCAGGAAAGCCCTGAGCTACCTCAATCTGAACCTTGTACTCAGAGGATCAGAACAGGGCTAAAGCCGGGGGAGGCCCCTCCTGAGTGATTTGGGCCAAGGCCGCGTGCGCGCCTGCGCCCGAGTAGTACAGCGCCACGATTGTGGCCACCATGGCTACCCATAGTTAGGCGGACCTCTCACAAGGGAATCTCCGCGATAAATCGGGAGTAAACCGGGAGCGAAACATCTGCCCAGGCTTACGAATTGCTTGTGACTAGGCACTTGTGCGCCGCGAGGTGACTGGTTGCACGACATAGTTAGCAGGTGTCTCGGGACATAGTTAGCACCTTCCCTAGCTCGGAGGTGCGCCATGTCGATGGCCCGGCTCGTGATCACCGCTGTCACGATCGAGGGACGCAGCAAGAGTGAAGTAGCCCGGGACTATG
>JAICEV010000488.1 GCA_025923975.1 Propionibacteriaceae bacterium | reverse complement strand
CAAGCATGTGATCGGCCAAGCTGACTTTGAGAATCCGGTTGCCCAGTGGCTCGACAGTGAAGCCCGATGTGATGAGTACCTCGGTTGCCCGCAGATGGTCTGAGACTCCGACCCGCGCGGCGACCTGCCCGTCCGCGGCGAGGATCTGCTTGACATCGCCTTCCGCCAGCAATCTGCCACCGCCGATGATCGTCACCGTGTCGGCGATTTGCTGCACCTCGCTGAGAATGTGGCTGGAGACGAGCACCGTCTTTCCTCTGCCGGCGAGCCTGCGCATCATGCTGCGGATCTCGTGAATGCCAGCAGGGTCGAGGCCGTTGGTCGGCTCGTCGAAGATCAACAAGTCAGGGTCTTTGAGCAACGTTGCCGCTATGGCAAGGCGCTGTTTCATGCCAAGCGAGTAGTTGCGGACCTTGTCTCTGCTGGTGCGCGCTAATCCGACTCCGTCGAGAACGGCTGCAACCCTTCGCCGCGGCGCACCCATGGCGCGGGCCAGCAGCTGCAGGTTCTGTTGTCCAGAGAACGCCGGAAAGAACCTGGGCTGCTCCACGATGGCACCCACACGACCGATCACATCATTGATATCCAGTGGCACCTCGCGATCGAAGATTCGGATATGGCCGGAGTCGGCGGTGATCAACCCAAGAAGCATTCGGATCGTCGTTGTCTTACCGGAGCCGTTCGGACCGAGAAAGCCATGAATCCCGCCTACTGGCACCCGCAGGTCTAGCCCGTCGACCGCGGCTCGTTTGCCACTGCGGGTCCGGTACACCTTGCGCAGGTTGTACGCCTCGATGGCGTAGTCGAGGCCCGGGCTGCGCTCTGACCGTACGGCGGCGGGCGATGGCGACTGACCCTTGCGGGTCAGGCCGCGCCAACTGCAACCCTGGGAGGGGTGGTCTCGGGTGCCGATCCGATGTCGGGCGACTGCACAAACGCCTCGAATGCCAAGTAGCGCTCGAGGTGCGGACGGAGTTTGTTGGCGACGTCAGTAACCGTGACGTTGGCACTCAGCTCAGCGGCCATGGACGTAACGCCAACATCTGTCAGTCCACACGGGATGATCCGGTCGAACCAGCCAAGATCGGGATCGACGTTGATCGCAAAGCCGTGCATTGTCGTGCCGGCCGCCACACGGATGCCGATTGCCGCAATCTTGCGCTCCACCCGCTCGACGTCTCCCGCAAGCCAGACGCCAGAGCGGCCCCGGATCCGACCGGTGCTGAGCCCATAGTCGGCAAACATGGCGATCATGGCCTCCTCGAGCCGCCGTACGTAATCAACGACGAGTAGGGATTCGGGTAGCCGGACGATCGGGTAGCCCACGAGCTGGCCGGGCCCATGCCAGGTGATCTTCCCTCCCCGATCAACGTCGATCACCGGCGTACCGTCCAGCGGCCGCTCGTGCGGCTCGGTGCGCTTGCCTGCGGTGTAGACGCTGCTGTGCTCTAGGAGCAGTACGGTGTCAGGTCGGGCGCCTGCCGAGACCTCGGCGTGGATGGCGCGCTGCACGTCCCAGGCCGCTTGGTAGTCGACCTGCTCGCTGCCCAGTCCCAGGTCGAGGAACTCCGGTGCCATGGCGCTGAGTCTAATGTCGTACGCATGGTCAACGACGTGCCGGAAGTCCTTTGGACGCCGGAGCCGACGACTGCCAGGGCCAGCTCGCTTGCGGAGTTTGCGCGATTCGTCCGGGAGCGGCGCGGCGTCTCCGTGGACGAGCTCGATTACGCGTCGCTGCACGCTTGGTCGGTCCGCGACCTGGATGGGTTCTGGTCGGCTGCGGCGGAGTTCCTAGGAGTGCGATTCCGTACGCCCCCAATGGGGACCTTGGCCTCGGTCACGATGCCGGGGACCCACTGGTTTCCCGGCTCCACGCTCAATTACGCCGAGCACGCGCTGACCGACGGCCAGGGCCGCGGCGACGACGACCTTGCAGTGGTGTTCGTCCGCGAGGACGGGTTGGAACGGCTCCTTACCTACGCAGACCTGCGAGAGCTGGTGGGGCGGGTGCGGGCCGGCCTGCTTCGGCTCGGGGTACGCCCGGGCGACAGGGTGGTCGCCATGCTGCCCAACTGTGTCGAGGCGCTGGCAGCTTTCCTCGCCGTCGCCAGCCTCGGGGCGACGTGGTCGTCGTGCTCACCGGACTTCGGGACGCGCGCTGTACACGATCGGTTCGCCCAGCTGGAGCCGTCGGTCTTCCTCGCAGTCGATGGCTACCGCTACGGCGGGAAGGCGTTCGATGTGCGGGAGCGGGTGCGGACACTGCTCCAGCAGATACCGAGCCTGACCGCAACTGTGCTGGTGCCTTACCTTGACGCTGCCGCTCAGCTTGATGGTGCGTCCAGCTGGGCCGAACTGACTGCCGAGCCCGGTCCACTCGAATATCACGCTGTGCCATTCGACCATCCGCTCTGGGTCTTGTACTCCTCAGGCACCACGGGACTCCCGAAAGGGATCGTGCACGGGCATGGTGGAATCGTCGTCGAGCATTTGAAGACGCTCCGACTTCATCACGATCTCAGGCCAGGCGAGCGGTTCTTCTGGTTCACCACCACCGGCTGGATGATGTGGAACCTGCTCGTCTCCGGCCTGCTGACCGGATCGACGGTCGTGCTGTACGACGGCAGTCCGGGCCACCCCGACCTCGGCACCTTGTGGAAGCTTGCTGCGAAACACGGCGTTGGGTACTTCGGTGTCTCCGCGCCGTACATTCACGCATGTCTCAAGGCGGGCCTTCGTCCCGGT
>JAICEV010000487.1 GCA_025923975.1 Propionibacteriaceae bacterium | reverse complement strand
GCACCTACGTGCGCAGCCCCGCATTCCTCGATGACCTGTTCAACCCTGGCGGCCGGCACAGCAACGATGGCCAGGTCCACCTGCTCCGGAATGGCGCCGACTGACGGATGGCAATCCAGTCCGTCAATGATCTTGGCGTGCGGATTGACCGGATACGTGCGTCCGGTGAATCCTGCGGCCCGGAGGGCTTGGAGGATCTCGTACCCGACACCGCTTCGCGATCGGCTGACACCGATCACGGCCACCGATGCAGGCGCGAACAAGGGGCGTAGTGAATTGTGTTCGGCGGTGCGATCCCGTACGCCGGCTGCGGCGAGCGCTCGTTCGTCGGGCTGGGTTGGGATATGGATACGAACCACTTCGGGATCCTCACCATGATCACGGGCAATCCCGGGCGCCAAGCTTGCACTGGCGCGAAGCATGGTGACATTGCTGGCGAGCACGTCACCGACAAGTTCTCGGATCCCCGATCTTCGAGCCACTCCAGCCAGGTGCTCGATGAGCAGTGAGCCGATACCGTCGCCCTGCCAAGCGTCGTCGACCAGAACGGCGATCTCGGCCTGCGCGCTGCTCAAAACCTCATATGAGGCAACGCCGACAGCGAGCCCGTCATGTTCAGCAACTAACGCCATATGATCATCGCTCGGCGTGACAAGCCGCTGGACCTCGCGATCAATCGAGATGCCAGCTGTGAAGAAGCGCAGATAGCGGCTCCGTTGTGATGCCCGGGTATACAGCCCGGTCAGCGACTCGGCGTCGCGCTCAGAGACCGGACGGACGTGGACGATTCTGCCGTCCATCAGCAGCGCATCGACGCCGTCCTCCCCATCACTCATGGCCAGCCACCGCGACACCGATGCCACAGAGCTTGCCGAGATCGGCGGTTATCCATGGAAGCAGCCTAGAAACGTTCGTGATATGCCGCGACCCAGAGCAGTACCAAGGTTGGTGTACCCGGGACGCCGTCAGCCGCTCCGTCAGAGCAGCCGCCGCGTACGCAGAGCCTTGTAGGTTGCGTCGACCGCAATGATCATCGGGACCGCACAGAGGGCGAGGCCCCAGCCAAGTGGGGTCGGCCAGGATCCGCCCAGGAGTCGGGCAAGCGGCGGGAAGCCGAGAATGGCACCGAGCAGCACAAGCTCTGCTGCAACCGCTCCGATCACGAGTCGATTGCTGAGCAGTTTTTGCCGCCACACCGGCAGAGTCTCGCTGCGACAGGCGAAAGCGTTCGCCATCTGCCCGAGTGCGATGGCGGCAAAGGCGGAGCCAGACGCAATGGCCAGCGTGCTCGGCGAGGGCGTTGCCGCCCAGGTCCAGCCACGGCTGTACAGCACGGCGATGAATGTCGCGAGCGCGCACACCGCCTCAGTCACACCCAAGATCAGCAGCGCTCTGCGCAACAGGCGACCGTCGATGAGGCTGCGCCGACGCACTCGGCCCGACATGATTTGGCGACTGGGTGGTTCTGCGCCCAACGCGAGGGCGGGCAGCATGTCGGTGCCGATATCGAGTGCCAACACCTGAAGCACGCCGATGGCTAGCGGTAACTGTCCGCCGGTCAGCGCCCAGGCGGCGAAGGGCGCGAGTTCGGCGACATTGTCGGTGAGGTGATAGGTCAGGAAACGTCGTACGTTGGCGAAGGTGGCTCGGCCGAGCTCGACTGCTTTGACGATGGTTGCGAAATGATCATCAAGCAGCACCAGATCTGCGGCAGCTTTGGTGACGTCACTGCCGCTCAGCCCCATGGCGACGCCAACATCGGCTTCTCGCAATGCCGGGGCGTCGTTGACTCCGTCGCCGGTCATGGCGACGACATGCCCGCGTTCCCGCAACACGCGGGCGATACGCAGTTTTTGTCCTGGCGTGACGCGAGCGACGACCGCGCCGTCCTCGTTGTCCAAGCAGGCGGCCAGGTCATCGTCGTCTTCTGGCAACTGGCTGGCATCCAGTACTACCCCACGCTGTCCGAGCAGCCCGACCTCGCGGGCAACCGCTGCTGCCGTGCCACGATGATCACCGGTGATCATCGCGACCTTGATGCCAGCGCTGCGACAGGCAGCCAATGCCTCGGCAACGTCTGGTCTGGGCGGATCCTCGAAGCCGATCAAGGCGAGCAAGCTCAGCGCAGTCTCGGCGTTACTCTCCGGCTCGCCTGGATGCCAATGACCCTCGGCCACTGCCAGCACCCGCCGACCGCGCGCGGCAAGATCGTTAACGACGTCGTGCGGAACCGCGCCTAGACACCGGCTGAGCACGGCTTCAGGTGCGCCGAGGACGATCGAGCGCCCCGCCACGACCACCGAGCTGAGCATCCGATCGGCGGTGTATGCGAGTCGAAGCTGAACCGGTGGTTCCGGCGTGGCGCCGCAACCGGCCCGAAGCGACCAGGCATGCACCGCAGCCTCCATCGCATCCCCTTCGGCGACCCATCCTGAGGCCGCCTGCACGACTCGACCGCTGACGCATTGAACGGCACATCCCGCCGCGTGGCGCATGCGCTCCAGCACCTCGCTCGACGCCTGGATCTGGGCTGTCGGCTCATACCCAGTTCCATCCAGAAACGCCGTCCCGGCCAGTGTCCAGACCTCAACCACGGCCATCCGGTTCTGCGTCAAAGTGCCGGTCTTGTCGGTGCAGATGTACGTCGTCGCTCCCAGGGTCTCCACGGCGTCGAGCTGCCGAACCAGGGCTTTGCGCGTCGCCATCAGCGAGGCTCCCCGCGCCAGCGACAAGGTCACCGTGGGAAGTAAT
>JAICEV010000486.1 GCA_025923975.1 Propionibacteriaceae bacterium | reverse complement strand
GCGGCCATCAATCCGGCAGATGCCGTTCGGGTCATTCATCCAGCCCTGCGGTGGCCGGATATGCAGCGTGGGAAAGCTGAGATCGGCCACGGTGCAAAGCTAATCGCTTGGGTAGGCTCTTGACACGTGGTGGATCCGCTGCGCGTGCTGGTGATCGGCTCAGGGGGCCGCGAGCATGCGCTCAGTTTGGCGCTCAGCCGAGACCCTGCGGTGGTCGAGTTGCACGCTGCGCCGGGAAATCCCGGCTCTGCCGCATTGGGAACGAATCACGCCATCGATCCACTCGACGGTGCAGTGGTGGCGAACTTGGCCACCCGGCTCGGAGTCAATTTGGTCGTCGTCGGACCGGAGGCGCCACTGGTCGCGGGTGTTGCCGATGTGGTACGCGAGAGGGGCATCGCCTGCTTCGGCCCATCTGCGGCAGCGGCACAGCTGGAAGGCAGTAAGGCCTTTGCCAAGCAGGTGATGGCCGCAGCAGGTGTGCCGACCGCTCGTTCCCGAGAATGCGTGACGCATGATCAAGTTGAGCAAGCGCTCAGTGAGTTCGGCGCGCCCTTTGTGGTGAAGGACGATGGTCTGGCAGCCGGCAAGGGGGTCGTTGTGACGAACGACCGACGAAGTGCTGTCGATCATGCTCTGCGGTGCCGTCGGGTAGTGATCGAGGAGTTCCTCGACGGCCCGGAGGTGAGCCTGTTCGGGATCACCGACGGACACACCGTACGCCCGCTGCAGCCTGCCCAGGACTTCAAACGGGTCGGCGATGGTGACACCGGACCCAACACGGGCGGCATGGGCGCATATACGCCGTTGCCATGGGCACCGGATGATCTTGCTGAAGAAGTCACCCGTACCGTACTGCAGCCAACAATCGATGAGATGGCGCGGCGCGGCACCCCATTCAGCGGGCTCTTGTACGCCGGGCTGGCACTGACTGCCGACGGTGTTCGGGTGGTCGAATTCAATGCACGCTTCGGCGATCCCGAAACTCAGCCATTGCTAGCTCGCCTGGTTACCCCGCTCGGCGGTTTACTCTACGCCGCTGCCACCGGTGAACTTGCTGCCCAACCGGAGCTGGAGTGGGGCAGTGGTGCCGCGGTCGCTGTGGTTCTCGCCGCGCAGGGCTATCCCGGCACTCCAAGGACTGGCGGGGTGATTACCGGGCTCGATGCGGCGACGAGCAACGGCAGCGTGATCATACATGCCGGAACGACTGTTGATGCGCAGGGACATCTGATCAGTGCCGGCGGCCGAGTGTTGGCGGTCGTCGGACTTGGAGATGACATCGAGGAGGCCCGCGGTCGGGCGTACACGTCGATCGGAGAGATTCAGCTCGACGGTTCCTTCTATCGCCGCGACATCGCAGCAGCGGCCGCGCGGCTGGTGGTGAGCTAAGAAGTGCCAATCGGCAATGTGCTGGCCAATCGTTATGCCTCTGCGGCCATGCAGGAGGTCTGGTCACCCGAAAACAAGATCATCTCCGAACGCCGGCTATGGCTGGCAGTTCTGACTGCGCAACGTGATCTCGGTGTGGACTTTGGCGGCGATGATCCCGCCGTGGTGATCAAGGCGTACCAGCGAGCCGTCGAGCAGGTCGACCTTTCCAGCATCGCCGAGCGGGAGAAGATCACGCGCCACGACGTCAAGGCGCGGATCGAGGAGTTCAATGCCCTGGCCGGCTTCCAGCATCTACATAAGGGCCTGACCTCGCGCGATCTGACGGAAAATGTCGAGCAACTGCAGATTGTTTCCTCCCTCAAGATCATTCGCGACCGAATGGTGGCGACGCTGGTACAGCTCGCCCAGCTCGCTACCCAATATGCGGCTCAGCCGATGGCTGGGCGTACCCACAATGTTCCGGCGCAGGTCACTACCTTGGGAAAGCGGTTCGCTACGACGGCGAGTGAGCTGCTTATCGGATACCAGCGGATCGAGGAACTGCTGGTCCGCTATCCGCTGCGGGGCATCAAAGGCCCGGTGGGCACCAGCCAGGACATGCTCGACCTGCTCGGTGGCGATTCGGCCAAACTTGAGGAGCTGGAGCGGCGCATTGCTGATCATCTGGGGTTCACGCAGGTTTTCATCAGCACGGGTCAGGTGTACCCCCGCTCGCTCGACCTCGACGTGGTGAGCGCGCTCGCGCAAGTCGCCGCCGCACCCTCTAACCTGGCGACCTCGATCCGGCTAATGGCAGGACACGAGCTGGTCACCGAGGGCTTTCAGTCTGGTCAAGTCGGTTCCAGTGCCATGCCACACAAGATGAATACCCGCTCCTGCGAGCGTGTCAACGGACTAGCGGTGATCATCAGGGGCTATCTCTCGATGATCGGCGAACTCGCCGGTGATCAATGGAACGAAGGCGATGTGTCCTGCTCGGTGGTCCGCCGAGTCGCGCTACCGGATGCCTTCTTTGCTCTCGACGGGTTGTTCCAGACCTTTCTCACCGTGCTGGAGAATTTTGGTGCTTTCCCGGCAGTGATCAATGCCGAGCTGCAGCGTTACCTGCCGTTTCTTGCCACCACCAAAGTGCTGATCGCGGCGGTACGCCACGGTGCTGGCCGCGAGACGGCGCATGAAGTGATCTCCCAACAGGCGATCGCCGTCGCCTTGGATATGCGGGAAACCGGTCGCACCGACAATGACCTGCTTGATCGTCTGGCCGCAGATCCGCGGCTGGGCGTCACTCGCGCCGAGCTGGATGCGGCTCTCGCCAACCCGCTCGAGCTGGCCGGTACAGCGGGGCAGCAGGTGGCGAG
>JAICEV010000485.1 GCA_025923975.1 Propionibacteriaceae bacterium | reverse complement strand
CGATTCATCGTTCCGGGCGACGACGAATGGCCGGCTGGGCTTGATGACCTTCGACATGCCGAGAGCATCCAGCGGCGCGGTGGCGAGCCGTTTGGTCTGTGGCTCCGTGGTCCTGGACATCTCGCTCACCTGATGGAGCGGTCGGTCGCAATCGTGGGTTCACGGGCAGCGACGGCCTACGGAAACGGCATAGCAGCAGATCTGGCGGCGGATCTGGTCGAGCAAGGGGTGACAGTAGTGTCTGGTGGTGCCTTTGGCATCGACGTCGCGGCGCATCGTGGGGCACTTGCCGGCGGCGGCCCCACCGTTTGTGTGGTCGCGAACGGCGTCGACGTGTCCTATCCGCCAGGCCATGCCTCGATCTTTGAAACCCTGGCAAAAGATCAGCTGCTCGTCTCAGAGCTACCGCCAGCCGCTCATCCCACCAGAGTGAGGTTCCTGGCGCGGAACCGGCTGATCGCTGCAATGTCTCGAGGCACGGTGGTTGTCGAGGCGGCGCTGCGTTCCGGTGCCCGAAACACCGCCGGCTGGGCGCTTGCTTGCGGACGACCCCTCATGGCAGTCCCGGGTCCGGTCTATTCCCGGGCATCGACGGCACCGCACTTGATGATCCGCAATGGGCAGGCCGTATTGGTGACTTCGGCGGCGGAGGTTCTGGAGCTGATCTCCGATATGGGTCAGGCGATGCTGCCACTTGCCCATGGTCAGACCAGGCCGACCGACACGCTGACCGAGACCCAGCTCGCGGTGTTCGAAGCCATTCCGGCTCGCCGTCGCGCCACCGTTGGAGACATCGCCCTTGGTGCCGGCCTCAGTGTCCCAACCTGTCTTGGGGCGCTGACGGTGCTCGAGTCTGCCGGTCTTGTCGAGGGAGACGAGCGAGGCTGGCTGGTCGCAGTCGGAGCGCCACGAAAGTGACCCCAGCGAAGATACGAGGTCTAGCGAGCCTTCGCGAGGAATGTCCGCAGCAGCGGTCCAGCAGTTTGCGAGCCCGACTCGCCGTCGTTGACAAAGACCGCAACCGCGAGATCTCCTTGCGCCGCGATCATCCAAGCGTGGGTCTTCAGCGGCTTCGATGCGCCGTACTCTGCCGTACCGGTCTTGGCCAACACCGCCGGACCGGCGAGGTTGCCGAGCACGCGGCCACTGCCCTCGTTGACAACAGCTCTCATCATTCCGCGCAGCTGGCGAGCCTCCTGATCGGTCAGCGGCTTTCCCTTCGAGGTGGCCTGCTGGCCATCGACGAGGTGCGGAATCACAGTTTCACCTGCCGCCACCGATGCGACCACCGCAGCCATCGCCATCGGTGAGGCTTCGACCTTGCCTTGGCCGATCATTGCGGCGGCGCGACCGGTCGCCGTCGGATCGTTCGGCGCTGAGCCGAAAAAGGACGGGAATCCAACGTCGTAGTCGATGCCGAAGCCCAACGAACCAGCTGCATCGGCTAATGAAGACCGGTCGAGCTTGCGTCGCTGCCCGATGAACGCTGTGTTACATGACTGTGCGAGCGCCGTCCGCAGGGTAATCCTGCCCCGCTCACTTCTGGGGTAATCGCTGTAGTTGCTGAATTTCCGGCCGTCCACGGTGACCGTCGGCGAGCACCTGACCGGCGAGTTAGGAGTCAGGTCGGCCCGCAACAGCGCTAGAGCGGAGACGACCTTGAATGTGGATCCGGGAGCTGCTCGGCCGACCGTAGCGAGAGATTGGCCTCGATTGCCTTCGCCGTTCGCCGCCGCCACGATGGCTCCGGTCGAGGGCCGGATAGCGACCAGAGCGCTGGCCGGCTTGGTCCTGGCCAGCGTCCTTTCCGCCAGCTTCTGCAAATCGACGTTGAGCGTGGTCGTCAGCGGCTTGCCGGGCAGCGGCTTCGCTTCAAACAGCACGACTGGCTCGGCTTCCGCTGCTGGCGAGGGAGTAGGAGAGGGGCTTGCTGAGCTACCGCTCGACTTGGCGGCTGCTAGCCGGACTTGCACACCGGGTGTCCCGCGCATCTGTTGGTCGTAGCGCTTCTGCAGCCCTGTGAGCCCGACCTGGTCTCCGGCCACCACGGCTCCGCCGGACTCTTCGATGTTCTCTTTGGACGCCTCGCCAACGATCCCGATGACTGGCCGGGCAAAATCGCGAGTCGGGGCGAGCATCTGCCCAGTTCGGATGGAGAGCGCTCCTGGGATTGCGCGGATCTTCGAGCCGAGTGGCAGGTCCGGTGCATCCATCCGCAGCACGATGGCCGGAACGAATGCACTGCTGCCTGCCGCGGCCACTTTCTTCGCGTATGCCTTCGCGTTGATCTTGACCACTTTGGCAAGTCGGATTGCCGAAGTCTTGGCCGCGTCGTCGCTCACCTTGGACTTGTCGATTCCGATCCGAAATACGGGCCGCTCCACGACGATTGGATCGCCGCCCTCTCCGCGCAGTTCACCGCGCTCGGGATTGAGCCGTCGCTGCGACAGTCGGTTGGTGCCGTCGAGCTGGGGCTGCACAATGTTCGGCTGCCAACTTGTCTTCCACTGCCCGGACTCCTTGGCCAGCCCAGCGTCGGTCGCGTACGTCCACTGTTCTGGAACGCCGGGAAAGGCCCACGTGAAGGACAGCCTCGCGGTGGCAGACGATCCGTCGCGTGAGACAGAAGCGACCGTCACATTCGGCTTCAGCGGCCCCATGCCCGCGATGAGCGGTTGGAACAGATCATTGACCGCTGGGCCGGCAGAGCCGACGAACGGTAGCGGCGAGAGATCTCTTGCACTCAGGCCGGCGG
>JAICEV010000484.1 GCA_025923975.1 Propionibacteriaceae bacterium | reverse complement strand
GATCAGCATGATCGGTGAGCTCGAACCGGGGGACTGGGTCTCGCTGCACTGGGAGTGGGTCTGCGACCGGCTGACTATCCGCCAGGTCGAGTATCTGCGCAGTTTCACGCTGCGCCACCTACAGATCGTCAACGACGGCAACCTGCACGCCGGCCCGGCAGCCCTGCTCGATGGCTAATCGCCTGGCAGCGTCCAGAAGTGGTCCAACGACCAGCTGACTTCCTCGCCTCTTTTGTGAGCGGGGAGCCCCGTGGCCCGCAGCTGAAGCTGGCCATCCGGGGTGTCCAGGACATAGTCGGTGTGCGAGCCCCGGAACCAAACATCGGCGACGACCCCGGTGCGGTCGCCGCCCAGCTTGGCCCAGTCAGGCCGGACCAGCACTGAGACATCCGAGTCGGCCAGCAGGGAGACCGGGCCGGTGAGGCGAGCCGCGGCCGCATTGATCGGTTGAGCGTAGACCTGCTGTGGGGTACCCACCTGGATCACCCGTCCGTCGACCAGCAGGGCAACCCGGTCGGCGAGTCCCAGGGCCTCGGCTGCGTCGTGCGTGGCGTAGATAGCCGCCGCCCCCAACTCCCGCCGACGAGCCGCGAGTTCGGCCAAGAAGACGTCGCGTACTTGGGCGTCCAGATGCGCGGTCGGCTCATCGAAGAGATAGAGCGCCGCTTGCCGAGCCATCGCGCGGGCCAGGCCGACGCGCTGCTGTTCTCCTCCGGAGAGCTGCGCGGGTTTCCGGCCGGCCAGCTGGCCGACACCGAGCCGATCCAGCAGCTGCTGCGCCTGTGAACGGGCAAGATCGCGGCGTACGCCCCGGCGCCGCAGCGGGTAGGCGACTGTGTCCAGGGCGGTGAGATGGGGCCACAGCCCGTAGTCCTGGAAGACCAGGGCGATCTCCCGCTTTTCGGGCGGTTCCGCAGCGCTGGCTGTCGCAACCCGGCGCTGCCGCAGGAAGATCTCACCGCTGCGCAGCGGGAGAAACCCGGCGACCGCGTTCAACAGCGTTGATTTGCCGGAGCCCGACGGTCCGAGCAGGGCCAGCACCTCTCCTTCGGCCACGGTGAGGTTCACCGAGTCCAGAACGGAGGTCGCCGCGTATCCCAGCGACAGGTCGCGCAGTTGGAGGACGTCAGCCATGGCGGCTGCGCCGGCCCAGCATCCACAACGCCCCGCCGGGAACTACCACGACGACGGTCACGAGCACCGAAAGCGCTGCCGTCACGCCGATCCGGCCCAGGTCTGCGCTGTTAAGCACCACAACGGCCAATGTCTCGGTGCCCGGCCCGTAGAGCAAGCTCGACATGGTCACCTCATGCAGGGCGGTCAGGAAGCACAATGCCCAGGCGGCGATCAAGGCTGGGCGCAAGAGCGGTAGCACGACTGTGGCGAGCGCAGTCGGTAGGTCGGCGCCGCTGGCCCGGGCAGCCTGCAATCCCGCCGGCGCCAACCGATCCACCGCGGCGGAGATGGGGCGGTGCGCCAAGGCCCAGAGCTTGGCCAGGTAGGCGAGCAGGATGATCAATACCGTATCGCCGAGCCAGCGGCCGTAGCCGATCAGCAAGCCGATCGCCAGCACCGATCCTGGCAGCACCAGGGTGAGGGCGACCAGGACGCCCACCGCGCGCCCGCCGCGGGTGCGGCTCAACGCTGCCGTGCACCCGCCGAGCACCAGCAGGATGGATCCGGCAGCCACGGCAAGCAGCAGGCTGCGACCCAGTGCCTCCGCCGTGCGCGGAGTAAGAACGGCGAGGAAGTTGTCGAGGGTCCAGTTTCCCGGCGTCGGCGCGACGCCCACCGCGCGGGTGAACGCCGCGCTGACCAGCGCCAGCAGCGGCAGACCGCAGGTGAAGATCAGATACAGGGCCAGCACGATGGGGACGAGGATCCGCGGCTTGCGGCTGCCGGTTCCCCAGTCGGAGTCTCGAGCGGACGTACGGCTGAGGGACAGTCGTCCGCCGAGTAGCCGGTCGGCCGGCGTGACAACGATCAACGTGATCGCCATCAGCAATACGGCCAAGGTGATCGCCTCGACGAAACTCTGCGGGTCGCTGCCCAGCGCGAGGTCGGCGTAGATCCGGGTGGTGATCGTGCTGAAGCCGGCTGGAGCGCCGATCACCTGCGGCACGGCGAAAGTGCCCATTGTCAGGACGAAGATGAGCACCGCCGCGGTCGCAATCGCCGGTCCCAGCAGCGGTAACGTGATCGTCCGCAGCACGGTCACCGGACGAGCGCCGGATGCCCGGCCAGCCCGCTCAGTAGCCGGCTCGGCGCGAGTGCTGAGCCCCACCACGGTGACGAGGTAGACCAGAGGAACCGCCTGCGAGGCAACGATGACAGTGACACCCAGCGGCCCCTGCACCTGCGGCCAGGCGAATCCGAACGCCTCGGATGTCAGTCCCGCCCGCGCGTAGGCGCGCAGCCAGCTATAGGCCAGGACGAAGTCGGGCACCAGCACGGGCAGCAGCACGGCAGCGGCCCAGAAGTCGCGCCCGGGGAGTCGAGGGTCTCTGAGTGCCAGCGCGATCGCCACCCCAACTGGAACCGCCAGCCCGGTGACCGCCGCCGAAAGCCCGAAGGAGTTCGCGACCGCGGAACCGAAGTCGGGATCGGTGATGACCTCGGCCAGCCGGCCACGACCCTCGACCCAGCTGGTTCGCAGCAGGACCAGCATCGGTACCACGACGACGGCGGTAACGCAGGCCAGCAGCAGGACGAGGGCCGACCGCGCCAGGCCGGAACGCACGCTCAGCCGCCGAAGATCTTCGCGTAGTCG
>JAICEV010000483.1 GCA_025923975.1 Propionibacteriaceae bacterium | reverse complement strand
GGTGCCTTCCTGTGCGAGCAGTACGGCAGCGACGCGATCACCGTGATCGGCAAGAACTGTGCCTATATCCGCGACATTCTCGCCACCTTGATCGATTGACCAAGGAGTGAAAGAAGGAGCAGCAATGACATCCGCCCCAGCCGCCGAGGCATCCACCGTCCTATCCCGGTTGCCTGATCCGCGCACCGCCGTCGTCACCGGGGCCGGCGGTCCGGCGGGCATCGGCCAAGTCACCGCCCGGATCCTGGCGGAGAGCGGCTGGCACGTCGCTCTGGTCGACATCAACGCCGATGGCCTGGCTGGCGTAGAGAAAGAGCTCCGCGAGGGGGGTTATGAGAATCTGCTCGCGGTACCGACCAACATCGCCTCCGAGTCGTCGGTGACCGACGCGTACCAGCGGATCGACTCCGAGCTCCCTCCGGTGGTCGGTCTGGTCAACCTGGCTGGCATCGCCTGCCCCGTGCCGCTCCATGAGTGCAGCCTGGACGAATTTGAGCGGGTGATGGCGGTGAACGTCACCGGTTCGTTCATGATGCTTAAGGCGGCCGCTGCGCGCATGATCCCGCAGGGTGTCGGGCGGATTGTCAACACCTCATCGATCACCGCCTTCGACGGTGGCGGCACGTTCTCCAAGGGCGTCTACGCCACCGCAAAGGCCGCGGTGATCGGCATGTGCAAAGGCGGAGCGCGCGAGCTCGGGCCGTACGGCATCACCGTGAACGTCATTGCGCCGGGGCCGGTCGACACCGAGATCATGGGTGGCCGGCTGACCGACGAGCGGAAGGCCTCGATGGCGGCCGGCATCCCCCTCGGCCGAGTCGGGCAGCCGGGGGAGATCGCCGCCACGGTGGCGTTCCTGCTGTCGGAGGGCGGTGGCTACATCAACGGCGCGACGATTCAGATCGACGGCGGCAAGCACATGCACTAAACACATGCGCCCTCAGCGCACGTACCCACGAGCAAGGAGACATCGATGGCCGACACCGTCATGAGCCTGACCGCCCAGGAGCGCCACGGCCTTGTCGCCGCCGTCTTCATGTTCATAAAACTCTGGGCGGTAGCGGAGGCCTCTACTCGCTTGCCGTCGGAGCGGTGCTGGGCGCCCTGTTGTTTGCGATCACCGCCCTCTTCAAGAAGGCGAACGAGGTTGAGGCCGGTCACCTGGATGAGGTGGACGCCCACTACATGCCGCACGACGTGGCTGAGGCGGTGCGCGGGCCTCACCCCTCTCACAGGCGGGCCTGATAGGTAAGGCCATGAGAGCGCTGGTATTACGCGATTTCTACGACATCGCGGTTGAGGAACGACCCGATCCGGTGGCAGGGGCGGGGCAGGTGGTGGTCGAGGTGATTGCCACCGGCATCTGCGGCTCGGACTTCCACGGCTATTCCGGCGAGAACGGGCGACGCCACCCTGGCCAGATCATGGGACATGAGACCGTCGGCCGGATTCAAGAATTGGGAGCAGGCGTCGCAGAACTGACGGTCGGCCAGCTGGTGACCGTCAATCCGGTGATGTCCTGTCACGCCTGCCCGGCCTGCATGTCCGGTCAGGAACAGTGGTGCAGTCGACGCGTTGTCCTCGGCGTTGCGCCAGAGATCCCGGCCGCCTTCGCTGATCGGTTTGTGGTCCCAGCAGCGAACGTGGTGCCGCTGCCGGAAGACATGCCAACCGAACTCGGCGCCTTGGTGGAGCCATTGGCAGTCGGTTACCACGCAGTCCGCCGCGGCCAGCCTGTGCCGGATGATCGAGTGCTCGTCATCGGCGGCGGACCGATCGGGCAAGCGTGTCTCCTCGGCGCCCGGCAGCTGGGAGTCAAATCGCTGGCATTGTCCGACGTCAGCGCATCACGCCGGGAGCTGTGCGCTCGACTGGGGGCGGCGGTCGTCGATCCTGCCGACGGCAACCTGGCTGACACGGTAGCCGCTGAGCTTGGCGGGCTTCCGACTCTGGTGGTCGACGCGGTCGGAATCAGCCAGACCGTGGCCGATGCGCTAGCGGCCTCCGGCCTGGGGAGCAGAATCGTATTGGTCGGAATGGGATCGCCCCGGCTCGACCTTGACGCGTACGCCCTCAGCACGGCAGAACGATCACTGATCGGGTCTTTCACCTACAACGCCGCTGAGTTCGCCGCCACCGCGGAGTGGGTCGGCACAGTCCCCGAAGGAATTGACGCCCTGATAGATGGTCGCGTCGGATGGGAGGGAGCACCGCAAAGCTTCGACGACTTGGCTCGAGGCCGCAGCACGGCGAGCAAGATCTTGGTGTTTCCGCAGGGCCCACCAGAGGGAGTATCGGCATGAGCACGCACAAGATCGCTCACGTCAGCGCCTTTACGGTGGGTGCGGGAGGCGGAGCCGATTACCACGACCAGCAGGGCTATCACTGGATCGACGATCACATCGCGACTCCGATGTCGCGTTACCCCGGCTATGAGGAGAGCCGCCGCAGCTTCGGTCTGAACGTGCTGGGCACGCTGGTCGTCCAGGTCGAGGCCGATGACGGCACGATCGGGCTCGGCGTCACCACGGCGGGGGAACCTGGGGCCTGGATTGTGGAGCGCCACCTGGCGCGGTTCCTGGAAGGCGCACTCGTTACCGACATTGAGAAGATCTGGGACCAGATGTTCCGGCGACCCTGTTCTACGGGCGCAAGGGCCTGGTGCTCAACGTGATCAGTGCAGTTGATCTTGCTCTCTATGACCTACTGGGTCGGCTGCGGCAGGAGCCCGTCTACCATCTGCTCGGCGGTGCGGTCCGCGACGAGTTGATCTTCTATGCCACCGGCGCG
>JAICEV010000482.1 GCA_025923975.1 Propionibacteriaceae bacterium | reverse complement strand
GCAGCTCGTCGAAGCCGACCAGCCGACCGTAGAGATGCTCGGCGGCGACATCGGCCAGCACGGCGCACCGCGCGCCCACAGGTTGATCATGAACTCGTACGCCGACCGCGCGACCGCGGGCAATGGTGATCTTGGTCACTTCGGCATTGCACACCACTGCACCACCCTGGGCAACGAAGCGGTCCCGCATAGCCTCTGAGAGCTTGCCGGCACCACCCTCGGGAACCGGAAACCCAACCGTTTGACCCAACATGTTCAACAGCAGTCCGAGAAAGCCCGAACCGGACCCGTCCAGCGCAATGTCTGCGTGCAAAGCGTTTCCGGCGAGCAGCAACCGTACCGCGTCGCCGGCGAACTCCCCCTCCAAAGCAACTGACGCGGGAGCCAGCATCTGGCGTACGAATGACAGGCCGCCCACACCTGGCAACTTGAGCATGGCCCGCAGCCCCGGGCCCAGTGGGGGAAAGGGTGTGACAAGGGCATCGACCAGACTCGGTCCAATCCGCTGCCATTGATCAACAAGAGCATGCCAAGCCGCACCATCGCCGGGATGATCCGCGTCCAGCAGGCTCGCGGTGATATCCACGTCACGATGCAGCATCACCCACGATCCATCGGCACGCGGATGCCCGAGCACAGCAGGGGCATGCCGCCACCGCAGCCCGTAGTCCTCCAGGTTCAGGCCCTGGATCACCCGCGAGGCCGCCGCCATCGGATAGAACGCACTAAAGGTGTCGGAGACGAAATCCGGATGCAGTTCTCGATCACTGCGTACCGCACCACCCACGTCCGGCTGAGCCTCGAGCAGCAGGGTGTCCCAGCCGGCATCGGTCAGTCGGTTAGCAGCTACCAGCCCATTAGGCCCGGCACCGATGACGACCGCATCCACCTCCCGCGGCAGCGTCACGCCTTCACCTCCGGAAGGGCTTAGAGCACCGGCTTGCCGCCAGTGACTGCTACCCGAGCACCAGAGATGTAGCTACCGTCATCGGAGGCCAGCAGAACATAGACCGGCGCCAGTTCCTTGGGTTGGCCCGGCCGGCCGAGCGGGGTGTTCTCGCCAAACTTCTCCACCTTCTCCGGCGGCATCGTGGCAGGGATCAAAGGTGTCCAGATCGGTCCCGGAGCCACGCTATTGACCCGGATGCCCTTCTCTCCCAGCATTTGCGCCAAGCTGGCGCAGAAGTTGGCGATCGCTGCTTTGGTTGCGGCGTACGGAGCGAGCGTTGGGTTCGGCATGTCGGAGTTCACCGACGAGCTGCCGATAATCGACGAGCCCTCCTTCATATGGGGGATCGCGGCCTTGCAGAGATGGAACATTGCGCTGATGTTGGTGTCGATGGTGCGGCCCCACTCCTCATCGGAGATCTCATCCAACGACTCGTGGGTCATCTGGTAGGCGGCATTGCTGACCAAGATGTCGACACCGCCGAGCTGATCGACGGCGGTCTGAATGATGTCCCGGCAGTGCTGGGGATCTGCAACGTCGCCCTTCATCAATACGGCGCGTCGACCGGCCTGCTCGACATAGCCCTGAGTGTCCTTGGCGTCGGATTCCTCGCTGAGATAAGAGATCAACACGTCGGCACCTTCTCGCGCGTACGCGATGGCGACGGCTCTGCCTATCCCGGAGTCGCCACCGGTGATCACCGCGACCTTGTCGGTCAGCTTTCCACTGCCCTGATAGCTTTCCTCGCCGCAGTCCGGTACCGGCCTCATCTCCGACTGAATGCCAGGCACTTCTTGTTGCTGTGCGGGCTGGCTCATGCTTCCTCCTTGACAATTCGGGTTGTGTTGGCTCGGTTACCCCTGAACCCGTGGCCTGAACCCCAGCGCTTTCTCGGATGCAATAAGCCTGGTCCGAATCGGATCGTCGTTTGGTCGGCGGCAGGAAGCGCACACCCCTCCGCGCCGCCCTTGAGAGCCAACCTCGATTGGGCAGCGTGCCGGTCCGAACCAACTCTGCGGCTACCTCGCGGAGCTCCATAGTGGTTCGCAGCCAGGGGTGGGTGAGGGAGACGGTCTTTGACGATGACTCGGCCATCGCCATAGCCTTGGCTGGTGGCAGGCGGCACCGTGAGCGCTGCTGAGAAGGATGAGGCGCTGGGCCGTGCTGGAGCGATCGCCGGCCTAGTTGCAGGGCCGTTCTTCTTGATTTCAGTTGGGTTGAACAGCTGGGCCAGCATTGACTACCTCCATTCGCTTGGCTGGGAATTCGTGGGCGGCGAGCAGGTCCCGTGGCCGAGTTCGTTAGCGCGCGGGCCGTACGGTTGGGTCCAAGTCGTGACCTTTGTCGTTACCGGCTTGCTGATCGTGGTCCTCGCCATCGCGGTGCGCGATTGGCTGCCGCGTAAGCGCGCGAGCAGCTTCGCCGTCATACTTCTCGGCCTGCTCGGAGTGGCCCTGATACTGGCCGCCTTCAGGGTCGACACTCCGATGCTGAGAGGCGGGAATCCCGACACATGGCATGGTTGGATCCACGTGATCGCGTTCCTGTTGATCATTGCAACCGGTGTGCTCGCGCCACTGACAACGGCGCTGGCGGTGCGGCGTGATCCCGGCTGGCGGCCGATCGCTGTCGTTTCCCTCGCTGCCAGTGCGCTCTTCGCCGTCTTCTTGTTCTTGCCGTGGGGCAACGCCACATTCCTGCTCGCCATCGTCACCCTCTTCGCCTGGATCGCCTCGGTCGCCGTACGCCTGGCGACCTACCGTTCCTAAACCCCAATGGTCTTGCATGGACGGCAGTTGCCGGGCCACGTGCCGCTCAGGCCGCAGTCGCCGATGATCAAGCAGT
>JAICEV010000481.1 GCA_025923975.1 Propionibacteriaceae bacterium | reverse complement strand
GCTGGTCTTGAAATAGAGAAACCCCCGCTCCGGATCCAGGACCGCACTTCCGGTGAACCAGGCGGCTCCCGGCAGGAACGTCGTGTCCTTGACCACCGCCTGCGGCGCGCCCGCCCAGGCGATCTCGGCGGTGATCGGCGGGATGCGGTTGCCGAACTCGTCCAGCGGCAGGTTGTCGAACACGATGTAGACCAGGCCCCGAAAGGCGGGCGTCGCGTCGTGCCCGTCGAAGTCATTGCTGTTCTCTACGTGTTGTCGGATCAGCCGGTCCGACTCCTGGTCCTCGCTGCCCAGGTAGATCCGGAACCTGTACTTGGGGTGGTTGGCATAAGCGCCGGCGCCCTGGCGCAGGTCGGCGATCAGCCTGTCGCCGGCCCAGATCCGCAGGACCCCGCCGGCCGGCCCCTCGAAGGCGACCGCGAAGTTCGCGAAATACCGGTACTCGACGATCTTCCGGCCGCCGCCGAACAGATCGCCCAAGACGCCGCCTCCGGCGGTTTCAACCTTGCTTGACCGCACCAACGGTCCGGACGACTGGCCTATGTGCGGTTCAGGGTGACCGGGGACAGCGTGCTGCAAGCCCACACCTGGTGCATCTGCCTAGGCAGAACCGCCCTTCTGGGCGGTTCTACGCGACCTGAAGATACTCTAAGCCTCTGAGGTTGCAGCTCCGATGGGTTCAGCGGTGGCGTCGTCCCG
This sequence comes from Propionibacteriaceae bacterium, assembly GCA_025923975.1. Lineage (GTDB taxonomy): Bacteria > Actinomycetota > Actinomycetes > Propionibacteriales > Propionibacteriaceae > Microlunatus. The sequence continues at coordinate 2,102 of JAICEV010000481.1, read as the reverse complement.
TACCCGTCTCGCCGGGCACACGCCGGCGGATCGCCGGGCGTTGAGCGCCGCGATCTCGTGCGGCAGCAAGCCGAAGGGGGAGAGCCGGAACCCGCAAGCGTTCTCGCCCTGGCCGAACAGCTTGGCTCCCTGGGTCATATAGAGAACGAGGTAGCTGGTCATGTCGTCTGCTCCGGTTTGAGCGCTGCTCCGATTTGGAACTTTGCTCTCCCGCGGAGATTTGCTGCGTTGCAGCATTCCTCGCAATGTCCATAAGGGCAAGTCAGCCATGTCCATATGCAAGGCTGCCGGTGGCCCTCGTCGGCCGCCGGCGGTCCAACAGCCCATGTGGTCTGCGGCACATCCGCGACGCGGGACTTCGACGCCAGGTCGAACACCCCGCAGCCTGCGACGATCAGGGAGCAGACCTGCTACCTGACCCCAGTTTGGCATACGGTCCCTCCTGATCGGCATTCAGCTCAACGTCGAATGCAAGTTCCTCGGCCGCCAGTCATATCGAGGGACTCAACCGTCTCAGTCGCCCCAGCAATTCCGCACGCCGAAGGCGACATCTTTGGATTTCACGCCAGGTGCCGGATCATCCGTGATGAGTTCCACGCCGGTGTTGAGATAGCCGGACGGCTTCTCTCCACCACGGGCGGCCCTCGCCAGTGCACGGACACCTTCACGCGCCATGTTTTCCGGGAACTGCATGGCGGTTGCATCGATGTCGCCCGGGCGCACGGCGTTCTTGATGGCCTGACAGCCCCCATCAATCGAGACCAGAATCGTGCTGTTCAGTGACACCCCGGCATCCCTGAGCGCGTCGAGTGCGCCCAGCGCAGCTGGCTCATTGACCGTATAGATCACGTTCACATCGGGGTGCTCGGCAAGAATCTCGGCCATACGCGCCTCGCCCAGCTCTCTGTCTCCCTCGGTGTCGGCCATCGCGACGATGGCGGGGTCGCCCTCCGCAATCCCAAAGCCCTCCAGGAAACCCGTGTGTCGTGCCTCGCCCGATCTGATGCCAGGTGCGAGGTCGAGCATCGCGATCTTCGGCTCGATGCCCATTTCGGCAGCCTTGACCGCGGCATACTGCCCGACCAGTCGGCCGGCGGCTTCATTGTCGGTGGCGAAGTACGCAGCCACCGCATCGACCGGATCGACGGGTGTGTCCACGGCGATGACAAGGACGCCCTGTTCCTGCGCCGCCTCGATGGCCGGCAACAGTTCCGTCGAATGGGTCGGTGCGATGAGTATGCCGCTTGCGCCCTTGTCGACCATGTCCTGCAGTGCCGCCTGCTGACTTCTCACATCCACATCGCTCGTTCCAGTCGCCGTGAGCAGCGTAACGTCGTTGTTCTCCGCCGTGTCCTCGGCCACCTCACGCATCGTCACCCAGTATGGGTTGACTTCCTGCTTGGTGATCAGCCCGACCGTCACGGCCTCATCGTCCGAGCATGCGCCGAGTGTGATGACGAGCCCCACCAGCAGCATCGACCCGGCCAGCTGTCGCCCGTCAGTTTTGATGCCTGTCATAGTGTTTCTCCTCCCGGCATCGGCAGCTCCGCGTCGGCGCTGATCGGTGGGCGCTCGGACTTGAGGTCAAACAGGGCATAGGCGCCAACCAGAGTGAGGCAGATGCCCGGTACCACGTAGCCCAAGGCAGGTCCTGCCACATCCATGACCGCACCATGCGCCATCGGCATGAGCGCACCGCCCAGGATGGCCATGACGAGACCGGCCGAACCGAATTTCGCGTCCTCGCCGAGCCCTTGTAAGGCGATCCCGTAAATCGTGGGAAACATCAAGGACAGCGATGCGGACGCGGCTACGACCGCCACCAGTCCGACGATGTTGAGCGAGAACATTGCGGTGAGGCAACACAGTACGCCGAACACCGCCATGATGAGCAGCAACAGTGCCGGTCGGAAGATACCGAGCAGCCACACCATGGCGAAGCGTGAAATTAGGAAGATGATCAGGCTTGCCTGAAGCCACCAGCCAGCACTCTCCGGTGAGGTGCCCACCACGTCCTGGGCGTAGAGGATCGTGAAGGTCCAGACGCAGGTCTGGGCCGCGACGTTGAAAAACTGTGCCATCACCCCGTAGCGGTAATGCCG
>JAICEV010000480.1 GCA_025923975.1 Propionibacteriaceae bacterium | reverse complement strand
TGATCACCGGGCCAGCTTTGGTGGCAGTGCAGGACTGCGTAGTCGCGCTGGATACGGTGTATGGACATCCCGGAGGAGAGCGGAGGCAACGTACATGACTCAACAACAAGGTGGCAGCGCGGGGACCGGTCGGCCCGCCCTGAACATCGAGCGGATCTACCAAACTACCGTCACGGCGGATGAGCTTGCCCAGGCGCTGGCAAACCACTTCCGCGCGCAGGAATTTGAGGCACAGGTCTACCGCACCAGCGGTGAGCGCACGGTGATGCAGGCGCGCAAGGAGAGCCTGTGGCGCCAGCTGCTAGGGGTCACCTACGCGCTGACCGTTGTCATCACCCCCGGAGAGGGCCAGGTGAGCATCAACCTGGGGGGTCATGAGTGGGTTGATGCGGCGGTGAGCGGGGCGATCGGGCTGGTCGCGGTGCCGCCGGTGCTGCTGGGCACCGCGTACGGCATCTGGAAGGAGAACCGACTGGACCAGGAGGTCTGGCAGGTGATCGACAAGACGGTCGGCGCCAGCGGGGCCTAGCTTTTACTGGAAGTTACTCCGAGCCGACCTAGCCACCGTGCTGGCAGCCGGCCCGCCACGCAATGGCTGATTCACAGCCGTGCGCTTCTCGTTGTCCTGGACGCGTGGCTCGTAGTGGGCAAAGAAGATCTTGGTAACAAGATCACGCCGGGTGCGCACACCGGTTTTCGCAAATACACTTCTCAGGTGCCCCTGCACGGTGTGCACGGAGATCACCAGATGACCAGCGATGTCAATGGTTGAGAAACCCTGCAACACGAGCCTGGTCAGTTGCTGCTCGCGGTCGGTCAGGCCGTACGCCGCCATGAGTATCGGGGCGATCTGACTGGGGTGAGCAGGTTCGACAATGACCGCAACTCGCTGGCGGTCGACAGCGGCGAGCGGTACGCCATGCAGGACGACCCAGTGTCCTGATCGGGTCAGCACCCGAGCGACGGCAACTTCGGCCGGGTCGTCGGCGCTCGTAGTCGAGTGTGCTGCGCGGACCGCCACAGCGAGCACAGCGGTGGGCAGCCGCGCGGCCGCCCAATTTCCGTCCGGCAGGTCACGAAGCCACGCCTCAACACCGGGCGACATCGACTCCGGGCGCCAGTCTGGCCCGAGCACGATCATCCCGGGTGCATCCGGACGCTCCGGGTCGGCCGACTCCCCGATGAGCAGGGCCCGGCGCACCGCATTGGCCATGAGCGGGCTGATCGCGGCCAAGAAAAACTTCTCGTCTGCGTCGAACAACGGGCGGTCGGGCTGCCGGTAGAGGCCGAGGGCGCCCCACACGTCGCCGCTGCGGGTCCGTAACGCGGCGATCATTTCCTGGTCACCGCCGAGGGTCATGTTGGCATGCCAGCGAGGGCTTGAGCTGGGATTGCCACCGGTGGCCTCGTACAGTGTCGAGATCCCGCTCGGTGAGCGTGCCACATCAGTCAGCTTGTTGACATCGTCATCGACGTACTCCATCGCCATCCATTCGGGAGGGAACTCCTGCATCGCCTCCTGAAAGTGGCTCGTCACGAGTCCTGATGCCGGGTCGATGGTGTAGCAGCACGGAGCCATGTAGTGCGGCACCGCGTCGGCCAGCACGGGTGTGCACGCGCGCCAAAAGGCCACCATGTCCAGTCCCTGCTTGGACAACCGGGTGATCTTGTCCTCCGCGCGCGCGAATCGCCAGTGGCGATCCATGTCCGACAGCGTACGGCCCTCAGGCCACTTCGAAAATGACAGATTTCTGCTATGGCCCGGGTTCCGCGACGGTCCTACCGTCGGAGGACAACCTCTAGGAGAGGAGCCAGGGATGACCCAGGCCGACCAAGCCACCGCACTACGTGTGCGGAGAGCGAGCGAAATAGAGGCCACCGGCGATCTTGAAGCAGCAGGTCTCGACCGTTACCTGATCGACAGTTCCGACTCCGGCGGTCTGGTGGCTGTAGTCGAGTACGTTTTGGCGCCACGCGCGCTAGCTGCTCCGGTGCACCGACACAGCCGTGAGGATGAGTACAGCATTGTCCTCCAAGGTCAGCTCGGAGTATTCCAAGAGGGCGAGGAAGTGGTTGCGGCGCCGGGGGACATTGTGTTCAAACCGCGCGGGCACTGGCACACATTCTGGAACGCCGGAGATGAAGAGCTGCATGTGCTGGAAGTGATCACACCAGGCGGACTTGAGGAGCTGTTCCGCCGGCTGGCCGAACCGGGAGGCGAGTATGACCCAGCGACGCTGCCGGCCCTGGCCGCCGAGTACGGCAATGAGGTCGACTTCGATCGCACCATGCCGTTGGTCGAGCGACACGGCCTAGTTTTCTAGTCCGGGACGTGTCCACCGGCGCCGCCTACCCGGAGGAGTTGGAAACAATGCTCGAGGACGCCTGCCTGCTCAATGACGCATCGGCGCTCAAGGATCTGTTCGACGACGACGCCGTCCTGCTGACGCGGGCAACCAGTCAAGTACGGGGACGCACTGCCATAGCCAATGTGATCATCGGCCAGCTTCGGCATGGTGGGAGCTACCTCGCCGCACCGCAGCTCGTCATGCGGTCCGGCCGGTTGGCCTTGATCATTTCCGACGCAGCGACGTCGTTGGCCAGACGGGGTCCTGATGGTTGGCACTACGTGATCAGTCGGCTTGACCTGTGACCTGCTCCCAACATCATGATCATTCAAATCCCCTCCTTCATCGGGATCCGGACGCGACGCTCATTGGCGACCTGCTCGGCTCGCTCGTAGCCTGCGTCGACGTGCCGGATCACCCCCATGCCGGGATCATTGGTCAGCACTCGCGCCAGCTTCT
>JAICEV010000479.1 GCA_025923975.1 Propionibacteriaceae bacterium | reverse complement strand
TCGTATCGGCCCCCGACCGTCGTTGGGCTGCTAGTCATCCCCATGTTCCTCCCTCAACCCCGGCTGCCATTCTCGGCCATACCACCCCGGAGCGTGAAATGGGCCACTCCATATGGACTCTTGAGAGCGAATACAGGCGGCTCGTAACGGGTTCGTTTTCCATCACAGCCGTCGAAACGTGCCGTCCGAGCAGGCTCAAGGGGTGCGTTTCCCATCACAGCCACGAAAACGTCCTCTCGGGCGGGCGAAGGGTGCTGGCGGCGAGGCGACTCAACAGCCGCGGTTGCGATCGGGCCAGGCTGCAAGCTCCTCCTGCTCGCTGGATCCGACTCCTTCGTCGCTTGCGGCGAGACGACTTTGCGGCCGCGGTTGCGATCGGGCCGGGCCGCAAGCTCCTGCAGTCGTCGGAGCGAGCGCTTGTCATAGTGCCGCTTCCATCACGGCCCGGGCAATAGGTGCTGCCAACCGCCCACCGCCGATGTCGTTCCGTGGGATATCGGCATCCTCGACGATCACTGCCACTGCGATTGCCGGATTGTCCAGCGGTGCAAAAGAGGTGAACCACGCGAACGGTTTGCGTTTCGGATCCGACTGGGCCGTACCGGTCTTGCCGCCAACCTCGACACCTGGAATTCGTGCGTTGGCGCCGGTGCCTTGGCTGACCACAACGGACATCATTTGTTGTAGATCCTTGGCATTCTCCGGCGTCATGGCGGTGGAGAGTTCCGTCGGCTTATGGGTCTCGATCGGTGTCAGGTCCTGAGATCGCACCGTGCTTACTACATATGGGTCCATCAGTACGCCGTCGTTGGCGATAGCCGCCGACACCATTGCCATCTGCAAGGGGCTAGCCGCCACATCAAACTGACCGATCGAACTGAGCGCCAGCTGCGCGTCGTCCATCTTGTCGGGGAATTGGCTGGCCACCCCGCCAAGGTCTGGCAGGTGCCGCCTATCGAAACCGAAGAGCTGAGCTTGTTCGCGGAGCTTCGCCTCACCAACGTCAAGACCCAGGTTGGCAAACGCGGTATTGCAGGAGACCTTGAGCGCCTGAGTGATTGTGATCTTGGTGCCGCCGCAGTTGGTGGAGTTGGGCAGGTAGATATTGGTGTCGGGCAGCTTCAGCCGATCTGGCGCATCAACTCTCGAGTCTGGGGACTTGCCATCAGCCAGAGCGGCCGCTGCAGTCACCAGCTTGAATGTCGACCCGGGGGGATAGATCTCGCGAGCAGCCCGGTTGGACAGCGGATGCTGTGAATTCGACGCGAGCCGGTCGTACGCCTTGCCCGCAGCCTCGATGTCATGGCTGGCGATGTCGTTCGGGTCGAACGTTGGACTGGTCACCATGGCCAGCACGGCACCTGTTTTCGGGTCGAGCGCGACCACTGCACCTTTCTGATTGCCGAGCCCGTCGGCCGCCGCCTGCTGGATCTTCGGGACGATCGTCGTCTGGACGCTCGCGCCTTCCGGCGTCTTATTGGTCGCTATGTCGACCAGCCGGCGTACGAACAGCGCATCATCGGTGCCCGCCAGCTGGGCGTTGTAGGTGCGTTCCAAGCCCGTGCTAGCGCGGTCGTAGGAGTAGAAGCCGGTGATCGCGGCGTACAGCTCGCCCTCTGGATAGACCCGCTGGTATTTGAAGCGGTCCTTCGCAGGCACCGTCTCGGCGATCTCAGTCTTGCCGGCGGCCAAGATCGCGCCGCGGTTCTGGGCGAATTCGGCGTCTCTTACCCGCCGGTTTTGCGGCTGCGCTGCCAGCGACTGCTGCTGAAAGATCATCATGTAGGTGCCGTTGGCCAGCAGCAACCCGAACATAAGGAGGGCGACAAGGGCTACTCGCCGGATGGGCTTATTCATGCGTTCGCCTTAACAAGTTGGGTTTGCTCCACGTCCTGATTGATGGGGGCGACCGTTGCAGCGGGCTTGCGGACCTGGTGCGAGATCACCAGCAACAATCCAGCGACGATCCAGTTGCAGACCAGCGAGGAGCCCCCTTGGGACATGAATGGAGTGGTGAGGCCGGTCAGCGGCAACAGCCGGGTAACACCGCCGATGATCGTGAACACCTGAAGCGCCAAGCCGAACGACAGGCCGGTGGCCAGCAGCTTGCCGAAGGGCTCCCGGCACTGCAGGGCGATCCGCAGACCTCGGGCCACAATCAGCCCGTAGATGATGATGACTGCCATCAGCCCGGTCATGCCGAGTTCTTCACCAATAGCAGCGGCAATGAAATCGCTGCGCGCCAGTGGTGTCAGGCCCGGTCGGCCCAGCCCGAGTCCGGTGCCCAGCAATCCGCCCCAGGCGATGCCGAACTGCGCATTGATCACCTGGAAGTGCGCGTCGAAGTCCGAAAAGGGATCCAGCCAGGCGCTCACCCGGGTTCGTACATGGCTGAAGTTGAGATAGCCGAAGTACGCCCCAGCCGCGAAGAGCAACGTACCGAGCACGGCCCAGCCGGCCCGCTCCGTGGAGACGTAGAGCATCATCACGAACAGCCCGAAGAACAGCAGTGAGGTACCCAGATCGCGCTGCCACACCAGGATGGCCAGGCTGATCAGCCACATCACCAGGATCGGGCCTAGGTCGCGGGCCCGTGGTAGGTCAATGCCGAGTATGCGATAACCGGCGAGCGCCAGCACATCGCGCTTCTCGACCAGATAAGAGGCGAAGGCGATCGCGAGCAGCACCTTGGCGGCCTCGGCGGGCTGGAAGCTGTAGGGACCGACATGGATCCAGATCTGGGCGCCGAACTTCTCCGTGCCGAGGCCCGGCACCAGCGGCAGCAACAGCAGCGCGATACCTGCGAGGCCGATGGTGTAGGTGAACCT
>JAICEV010000478.1 GCA_025923975.1 Propionibacteriaceae bacterium | reverse complement strand
CGGCCTTCGCGGCTTACACGCTCTGGCCGACGAGCCGCAGGAGTCGGCGATCTTCACCGATCGGGTTGTGGTCGTGGGCCTAACGGGCCGGACTGACTTGACGCCGGCTGATCGGGCTGTGCTGGGCACCCATCTCGACGGTGCACAGGCTGGTACCGTCTCGATTCGCCCGCGCTATGTCGGTGATTGTGCTGCCGCAGGCTGGACCACTCTCGGGGCTGGACGCCGGGCTGCGATTGAGGGCCTGTGTGCTCCCGAGGTCAAAAACGGGAAAGTGACCGACTGGGCCGAGCGACAGGCCGCCGCGGCAGGGCGTCGCGGTGATGCTCAGCTAGGTACCCTCGCCGGTTCCGTCCCTGGATGTGTTGCTGCTGTTGGTCCCGGAGCAGCTCTCGCGGCTGCCAAGCCGGACGGCAGCGTCGCCAGCTACCAATCGCCCGAGGAATTCGTCACCGGCGGCATGCAGTCCCAGTGTCCGATCACGCTGGTGGACGCGGGACCACTCTCCGACCAGGTCATTAGCCAGCTAGCCGATCGCGAGGACATCACCCTGATCGTGACGGGTGTCGGGCCGGCCGCTGGCTCCGACGACCCGAGCCTGCAGGTCATCTACCGGCTCGGCACCACGCTGCCCGGCTGGCTGACCTCGGCCAGCACGCGGCGCGAGGGGATCGTCACGCTTACAGATCTGACCCGGACCCTGATCGACTTCCAGGCCCCTGGGTCGACCGCCGCAGTGGACGGTTCGCCGTTCACGGTCTATGACGCAGACCTGACACTCGATGAAATCGACGCCAAGATCAACTCCGTTGCCGCACTGTCGGACGCAGCACCGATTGGCTACCTGGTACTGGGTCTGGGCGGGTCCGTGCTGTTCGTGATCTTGGTTGCTGGTGTGCTGCTAGGTCGATTCCGGCTGCCTAAATTGATCTTGACTCTGGGTGGCGTACTGCCCGCCGCCATGATGCTCACCGGCGCGGTGCCTTGGCAAAACAGTGGATCGCCTGGGCTGGTCGTCAGCGTTGTGGTGGTTGCCTGGTCGGTGATCTTGACCGCGCTAGCGGTGCTGGTTGCCCGGCTGGCCCAAATCCCCACCATCATCGCCGCGACAGTGCTTTCCGTTGCCGCGTTCACCTTTGACGCTGCACTCGGTGCTGTCATGCAGCCGGGCTCATTGATCAACTCGCGGCCGATCTTCGGCCTGCGGTGGTACGGCTTCGGAAACGTGACGTTCGCGGCGTACGCCAGTGCCGGATTGATTCTGGCGGGCTACGTCGCCCATCGTTGTCTGGCGACGGGCCGGCGGGTGGCAGCCATCGTGGCGGTCGCTGTCGTTGGCTTCGGCATTGTGATCTGCGAAGGCTGGCCCTCCATGGGCAGTGACTTCGGCGGGGTCATCGCCCTAACGCCGGCGGTGCTATGGCTAATGCTGGCCCTCTCCGGCGTCAAGATCACGTGGCCGAAGCTACTGGCAATTGCCGGGTCGGCGGTTCTGGTGATCGCCGTCATCTCGGTGCTGGATTGGTTCCGCGGACCGGATCGGCGTACCCACCTAGGCAATTTCGTGCAGCGGATTCTCGACGGTGACGCACTGGATGTGATCAGCCGCAAAGCGGTCGCCTCGGCCGACACGATTGTCTCAGTCGTCGGCATTGGGTCGCTGCTGATTGGTGTGGTGCTGTGGATTGTGATCTTTACGTACGTGGTGCCGCGAGTCTCGCCTGAGTTCAGCACGGTGCGGAGCACGCTGATCGCAGCGCTTATTGTCGCGATCGTGGGCACCTTGATGAACGACGGTGGGATCTTCGTCTGGCTCACGGTGACGGCACAGGTAACCACAGTCGCGGGCTGGTTCTTCCTCGACTGGGCAGAACGCAACGATTGGACTGTTAGCTCCGTAAGAGTCGAACGCCGGTAGCCTGGCCGCCGTGGCAGACACTGTCGGGAACGCCGCCCAAACCCCTGATGAGTCTCAGCCATGGGCTGAGCTGGGGCTGAAGGACGACGAGTACGCCCGGATCAAGGAGATCCTGGGCCGTCGGCCGACTTCATCTGAGCTCGCCATGTACTCGGTCATGTGGTCCGAGCACTGCTCGTACAAGTCGTCCAAGGTGCATCTCCGCCAGTTCCTCGACATACCGCCGGAGACCCCTACCGGCAAGCTGCTCGCCGGCATCGGGCAGAACGCCGGCGTGGTCGACATCGGGCAGGGCTACGCCGTCACCTTCAAGGTCGAGTCGCACAACCATCCCAGCTACGTCGAGCCGTACCAGGGTGCCGCGACCGGTGTTGGCGGCATCGTTCGCGACATCCTGGCTATGGGGGCACGTCCCATTGGTGTGATGGATTCGCTGCGCTTCGGGCCCCTACAGGAGTCCGACACTGCACGGGTGATGCCAGGTGTCGTTGCCGGGATCGGCGGTTACGGCAACTGTCTGGGCCTACCGAACATCGGTGGCGAGGTGGCCTTCGACCGCACCTATCTCGGCAACCCGCTGGTCAATGCCCTGTGCGTCGGAGTGCTTCGTCACGAAGACCTCCACCTGGCCGAGGCCACCGGCGCCGGCAACAAGGTGATCTTGTACGGCGCATCCACTGGCGGGGATGGAATCGGCGGGGTCAGCGTGCTCGCCTCCGAGACATTCGATGAGACGCATGCCAGCAAACGCCCCAGTGTTCAAGTTGGCGATCCGTTCATGGAGAAGCTGCTCATCGAGTGCACGCTGGAGATCTTCGCTGCCGGCCTGATCTCCGGCATTCAGGATCTCGGTGGCGCCGGACTCTCCTGCGCCACCTCCGAGCTGGCCAGCGCCGGGGATGGCGGAATG
>JAICEV010000477.1 GCA_025923975.1 Propionibacteriaceae bacterium | reverse complement strand
GTGGCAGGTGCAGGCTGAACTCGACTTTCCCGGCACCGTCTACGGCGTGCCGCGAGGTACGCCGATGCGTACGATCATGGCCCGGCAAGTGGAGTTCTATGGCGCTCATCGAGACGACCAGACCATGTCGTAATCCTCTGTCTAGTGTTTGTTCAATGTTTTGTCCTAGGCTTGCCTGGAATGCACCATGCATTGAAGGAGGCGCCCGCATGGCAGAAGCCACCGTTGCTCATGACGCGGATCTAGTCGAGCTAGTGGATGAGTCGGGAAGAGTCATCGGGCAAGCGGCACGGACCACCATTCACAACAGCAGCACGCCTCGACACCGCGCCTTCTCGGTCTACTTGATCGACACCGCTGGTCGTGTCTTGCTCACCCGAAGAGCTTTGAGCAAACTCACCTGGCCCGGTGTGTGGTCGAACTCCTGCTGCGGGCATCCGCGTCCGGGAGAAACCGACGTAGCGGCTATCCGCCGTCGGGTGCACGAAGAACTGGGCGTTGAAGTAACCGACGTCGAAGTGATGCTGCCCGACTTCGGCTACACCGCTACGGACCCGAATGGCTTGGTCGAGAACGAACACTGTCCGGTCTATCGCGCTCTGATCGTCGATCCAGCCATCCTGCGCCCGGATCCCGATGAGGTCATGGATTACCAGTGGCTGGCCTGGCCGGACTTGATCGCGACTGTCGAGCGAGCCCCGGCACTGTTGAGTCCGTGGGCGGTCGAGCAGGTTCAGTCCCTGGCGTCTTCTCATGGTGGATCGCCGCTGGCAGAAGGTCCGCAAGGCCTGCAATCTGCCGACGCGACCGCGACGTTGGCCAGCGTCGCGCACCTGCTCAGTCAGCAGATTGACGAGCTGGCGGTGTTGTGGCGTGGGCTGAGTGGAGGACTGGCGCTCGACGTTCTTGCTCAGGATCTGCCGGCGTGGCTGGACAACGTGCTGCGCGGAGGTAAGCGGCTGCGGCCGGCCATGTGTCATTGGGGATACGTGGCGGCGGGCGCGGACATTGGCTGGCCGGGGCACACGGAGATGGTTCGGGTCGCGACGGCCCTGGAGCTGCTGCATCAGTTCGCGCTCTTGCATGACGACGTGATGGACGAGTCCAACCGACGCCGTGGCGGCCTCGCCGCACACCGCCAGGCCGAGGGCTGGCACGCTGATGCCGAAGCGCTCGGCGACGGCGCCGCGTTCGGACGAAATCTCGCGGTGCTGCTCGGTGACCTCGCCCTAGTGCAGGCCCATCGTCTCGTAGCGTCGCTGAAACCGCAGATACGCGAGCTTTGGTACGAGCTCTGTGTCGAGTTGGTAGTGGGCCAGCGCGGCGACCTTACCGGTACGGCAGCCGGGCGACGCGATCGCCTCCAGGCCGAACGACTCGCCCAGCTCAAGTCGAGTTCCTATACCGTGGCACGCCCGCTCGCCCTGGGCGCGGCGGCCGCGGATGGGACGCCCGCTGTTCATCGCGCCTTGCACCGCTACGGCTTTCATGCAGGCATGGCCTTCGCGCTCCGGGATGAAGTGCTCGGCGTCTGGGGCGATCCGGTGGTCACGGGCAAGCCGGCGGGTGATGATCTTCGCATCGGAAAGCCGACGGTGCTACTCAGTGTCGCGGCCGATCGGCTAGCAGGTGCTGCAGCCGAGGCGCTGAGAAAGGCGGGCTCAGATTCGATGACCTTGCAGGATGTGGCAGTTCTGCAAGACGCCATGTTGGCCGCTGGCGTCAAAGACGAGGTGGAGAAGCTGATCGTCCGGCATGTCGAAGACGCCGAGATGGCTTTGACCGACGGATCATTGCATCCGGTTGGCGTGGCGGGGCTGATTGATCTCACCAAGGCACTGGCGTGGCGTACGTCTTGAGCGGCGGTGGTCATCTGTGCTGACTGCGGCGGCTTAGACAAACCTTGGACGTGTCACGTCGCAGCCGGTGCTAGCCGGTCACGCAGCTCGGATGCGGCGCGGGTGATCGAGTGACCCAAAGCGACGACGGCGGCTTCGCCCAACGCATCAGCGGCCTCCACCACCGCTTCCTGTTGCTGCCCGCCGAGCGCCACCAGTGTCTGGCGCGCTAAGAGCCCTCTGACCAGTTCTACGGCTGGCGCGAGATCGCCTGGCATGGGTACGGCGAGTACGACCGCGTCGGGCCGCTGACGTTCCACCGCGCTCAGCCAATCCGGGAGCGGAAGGTCTGTCCCCATGTGGAGCACCGCTAGCCCTTGCCGGCGGGCTGCGGTTGCAAAGCTGAGAATTCCGAGTTCGTGGCGAGAGCCCGAGGGCAGACCGGTCAGTACCAGGGGAGACCGCCGACCGTCTTCCCCAGCCGCGTCAAAGGCGGCGCTCAATCGCCGCTGGACCGCCGCCGCAACCATGTGCTCCCCTGCAACGGTCACCCGACCGTCGGCCCATGCTGTACCCAAGCGTGCGAGCTCGGGCAACAACCAGCTATCGACTAGCTGCTCAAACGAACGCGTGGCGAACCCCTCGTCGAGCATCCGACTAGCGGCGAACGGGTCCAGAGCGGTCGCCGCGGCAACCAAGTCCGGCCCCGCTTTGCCGCCCGAAACCCACCTGCTCCTTGGCGGCTCGTATTGCCCAAGATCAACTGGCATTTCCGTTGGCGATGCTTCGTCGGCAACGGCCGCTCTAGAAGCTTCTTTGGGTGACCAGCCGGACGCCACCAGAGCTTGCATCCGGCGCAGCACGGCAATGTCATCGTCTCGGTACAGCCGGTACCCTGCGTCTGACCGCCCAGGGTTGACAACGCGATAGCGTCGCTGCCAAGCGCGCAGGGTTGCGACTGGTACTCCCACCATCTCGGCGGCGTGCTTGATC
>JAICEV010000476.1 GCA_025923975.1 Propionibacteriaceae bacterium | reverse complement strand
CGTCATCACCAGCGGCAACCGGTTCAGCGCGGTCTACATGCCGGAACTGGAGCAAGTCGGTAGCCGGCCCAAGCCGAGCGAGTTCCGCTTCAAGAAGCCGGGAGCGTGACCAGCATGAAAAAGACCAAACTGCCGCACACCTACGGCGGGGAAACCACCACAATCCACATCAAACACTCGCTCATGCCGTACCTCATCCCGCCGGCAACGTCCGGAGTCATCTGGGCTGGCGTGGCCGGAGCCCACAAACTGTGGATCGACTCGCAGGGATGGGCCGGCGCAGGCATCGCCGTGGCGGGCATCGGACTGACCGCGCTTACCTGGCGGGCCGCCAAACCACGCGGTGAAGTGCGTCGCCTAGTCGCCACATGCTGTGCTGCGGGTGCGTCGGTCTGGGTTCTCGGCTCCACCCTAGTTGGGCCGTGGGAGCGACCCTGGCTTGACATGTGGCTCGCCGGTACCGCTGTTGCTACCGCCGCGTTCGGCATCCTGCGCGTCCTGCGGGCCGTACGCGGTGAGGACGTAGACATCAGCCAGCCTGCCGAGGCTGTCCGCGACGGTGGCCTGATGGACGCCGTTCGGTCCCTCAAGAACGCCACCATCGGACGCACCAAGGTCGTGGGCGCCCGGGCGGTAGCCGAGGTCGAAATGCCTCCCGGAGACACCATCGCCGAACTGGCGGCCGACCGGGACGCCATCGAGTCGGCGCTGGACGTACGACCGGGCGCGGCGCGCGTCATCCCCTCCCCCACATCGGTACGGCGCGGTCGCCTGGAGGTCGTTCCCATTGACCAGCTCGCCGTACCTCCGGTGTGGCCCGGACTGTCCGCGCCGGGAGAATCGATCGCTGAACCGATCGTCCTAGGCGTGGCCGAGGACGGCGAGCCTGTCACCATCTGGCTTCCCGGTGACGTCCGGGCGCACCGCAACGCCGCTCACTACCTGGTGGTTGGCATGAGCGGCGCGGGGAAAACCGAGCTGCTACTCACCCTCGCGGCCGAGGTCATCAGCCGTCCCGATGCCGAACTGTGGTTCGCGGACGCCCGGAAGGGTCCGCAGCTCCCGGACTGGCTGAAAACGGGAGCTGCCAGGATCGGCATGTCCGAAGATGACGCTCACGCCATGTTGGAAGACCTGCTAGCCGACGTCACCCGCCGGGCGAAATGGCTCGGTCAGCGTGGCTTCAAGCAATGGACGCCCGAGGTCGGCCGGCAGGGGCTCCCGTACCGGGTGGTGATCATCGACGAGGCATCCTCGGTGGCGGCCGGGAACAAGATGATCGCCGACCTCACCGAGGTGTGCCGTTCGGTCGGCATCTCCCTGGTTTTCGGACTGCAGCGAGCGAGCTACGACCGCTTCCCGACATCAGCCCGAGCCAACGTGGGCGGATCGCTGTGTCTGGGGGTGGAATCCGCCGACGACGCCGCGATGGCGTTGCAGGAATCCACGATGGCGGCCGGGGCCCGGCCGTGGCTATGGAAGGCTGAGCAGCCCGGGATGGTGTACGCGGAGGTGCCGGGGACCGACAAGGCACGGTGGCCGCTACCGTGCCGGACATTCATCGTGGATGAGAACGACCGGGCGACCGCCGTCGTCGCGTTCCTGCGACGGGACTTCGTTGACGCCCAGGAGGAGACGGAGGAGACGAAGGAGATGGACGCGCTTGACAAGTTGGTCGCCTACGACGCTCCGGACGACGTCGATCCGAGCAAGCCAATCGTGCCGCCGGCCGGCGCACGGATCGAGCTGCCGCTTGGCAGGCAGCTACCACCGCAGCAGGCTCGGGACGCTCTGGTGAGCCATCTCTACGACCTGATGGACGCTGGCCACGATGTCGTACGGCCGGCAGAGCTGGGTGACGTGCTGGTGGCCACCGGAATGGGCTCGTCCTGGCTACGGAAGGCGTTGAATGAGCTGTGCGCCGGTGACTCCCCGATGCTCGCCCGGACGGAGCGGGGTGTGTATCGCCTGCTGGTGCCCGAACCCGTGTAACTACGACGTGTAATCAAACGGACAGCCGTGCGCACGAAGCGCACGGCTGTCCGTTTGTGTAGGTGGGAGGCCGTACGCACGCCGTGCGTGCGCTCCGTGCGCTCCGGCCGTGCGCTTCGTGCGGTTACTGGCCGTGCCGGTTCCTGAGGACGAAACAGCCCCTCCGGGTACGTCCGGAGGGGCTGTTTCGTACCGCCCGAAGTGTGTCCAATAAGTCCGTTTCTCATTCACGATAAGTAAGGTTATCGCGAATGAGCATCACCGCTCGATCGCCTGTCGTGCCTGTGCCTGGCTGGCGTCGTCGAGCGCGAGTAGTGCCTCGCTTGCCGCAGCTCTGGCCCGCAGCTCTTCATCATCGGTGAGGTCAAGCACGGACAGCATGCGATTGAGGACGAACGTGATGGTTTGGGCCTGCCTCTCGTTGGCCTGGGCGACCTTGTCGGCCAGATCGGCATCAATCACGGTCCGGGCGTACTTCATGGACCGGTCCATGGCGTCTACCAGCTCAGTGAAGTCGGCACCCGTGGCGCTACCCGTCTCCACCTTCGCCTTAGCGCGCTGCAGTAGCACGTCGGCAGAGTGGTGGACGTCGACAAGAACCTCCCACGGGTGCCGACGCTGACCCCCGAACATGCTCAGATCGTTGACTGCCTCCGCGATCGCGGCCCGTTGAGCGGCTTTCCGGAGCGCTCCCGGACTCAGCCCACCGTGGTAACGGCACACGAAGCCTCCGGGCACGGCGTACTTCTTGCAGGGTCCGCCGTGTTGCTTCGACTTGGCGCGACACCGCATGGGGCCGGAGCCACGCATGGGGTCGCTCGGACCCCATGCGTGGCTCTCGGTCGGGG
>JAICEV010000475.1 GCA_025923975.1 Propionibacteriaceae bacterium | reverse complement strand
GGCCTGCCGGGTGCGGATCGAGGCAGAAGGACCTTTCGGCGCCATAGTGGCGATCGAGTACGTGATCAGTGTCGATGACCTGTATGACTCGCGTGCTGCGCCACCCGGGAATCTTCACGCGGTTGCCGCTGAGCTGCGCGAGATGACCAAGGCCACCAAGGAACTGAACGAAATCATCCGAAGTGCCAGCCTCGAGCCTGCTTGAGAACCGAGACTGCGCCTGCAACTGGTAGATGCCGTACACCGAGAACCGCTCCGGCGACCTTAAGCCAATGATGCGACTCCTTATCAGGGAGCCGTGATCACTAAGATCAACGGCGCGTGCCCTGCAGTCCCAAAGGCGGGTTATTTGTGACCGACGTATCGAGGTAACCCGGTCTTACCCGACGCGCTGGCTCACCGCACAAACCCTAGGTGATCTCTACCGCTCCGCGCGGCTTGATCTCCTCCTCATTGGCAGATAATTCTCTGGAGCCAACCGGAACTACGCGTTGTGGCGGCAGTCCGGGCTGGACAGGCTGCGCTCAAGAGCGTCTACTGGTAGTTCGTGCGTCGCGGTCGTCGTCCGGGGGATCGCCGCGCGGATTGGGCAGCAGCGAAGCCGCAGCGATCAGGACGGGGAAGATCGTAATGAGGAGTGTTCTGCGGTGACCATGCAGTATCCAACCACGAAAGACGCCGAAGCGCTCCAGTGAGCTCGGGTGTCGTCGACAGAGAGAAGAGCCTCGCTGACCTGCGTGGCAGCATCCGATCGCGGATGCTCTCGCTGTATCGGCGGTCAGATGGAGTCATTGTCGCTGGCTCCATGGCGGTTGTAGTCGCGGTTGCGTACCTGCTTGCGCCGCCGATGGGCCGTGATTTCTCGGCACAGCTAGCTCATGCAGAGCTCGCCGAATTGCATTGGCCCGCGCTGCTGGATCTTCGTTGGTATGGCGGTTTCAGTCCGCTCGGCTATAGCGTGTTGTCTCCTCCGGTAATGGCGCTTTTGGGCGTGCCGCTGACGACTGTGCTGTCCTATGTCGCGACTGTCGTGCTTTTCGCGGCGTTGTTGAAGGCCACCGGTGTGGCCCGACCGGTCGCCGGGGCAATCGTTGGGGCGGTCTGCCTGACCGGGAATCTGGTGGTCACACGGACTACCTTCGCGCTAGGTCTCGCTATCGGGCTTAGTGCGCTGTTGGCTCTTATTTTGGGACGCCTGCGGGTCGCTTCCGTCCTGGCTTTCCTGGCACCGCTCGCTAGCCCGGTAGCTGGTTTGTTCCTCGGCGTAGCAGGCGGAGCGCTCTTCCTGTCCGGCCGTCGACGCCTCGGCGTGACGCTGGCTGTCAGTGCTCTTGTGCCCACCGTCGCCGTGGGCTTGGCGTTTGGCAACGGTGGGTACCAAACGTTCGCAGCAAAGCAAGCTTTGATAAGTCTTCTCGTCTGTCTAGGGGTGGCTGGACTGTGTTGGCGCACGCCGGTTGTCCGGTGGGGTGGGTTGTTATCGGCCTTGCTGGTCGCTGCGGCTTATCTGCTACCGACACCTGTGGGCACGACTGCGACACGTCTGCCTGAGTTGTTCGCTGCACCGATTATCGTGACTGTGGCGACCGTTCGGCTGGGCGCCGTGATCGCCACGACCGTAACCGTGGTCTTGCTGTTGCCGCCCGTATCGATCACAGAGGTGCGAGAACGGGGCGATCCTGCGCTCAGCGCGGAGTTCTATGCGCCTCTGCTGCATCAGCTGGCCGCTCGTCGGGTTTCCGGGCCCATTGAGATCGTTCCTACGCAGCGGCGCGGCGAAGCTGCCTTCGTAGCACCGGTGGTTCCAATCGCAAAAGGGTGGTCGCGACAAGCCGATACGGGCCGCAACGCCGTCTTCTACGACGGCACCCTCGACGCGGACACGTACCGGAAATGGCTTGCCGACAACGCCATCTCGTATGTAGCCATCTCTAACGGGCCGTATGACTGGTCGGCGCCTGATGAAGTGACCTTAGTCCGCGGGGGGTTGCCGTATCTGCAGGCAGTGTGGTGGGACAAAACCTGGACGCTGTATGCCGTGACGAAACCGCGGCCAGTCATCTCACTCCCAGGGCGACTTATCGATCGTGGTCCCGTTTCCCTGACGGTGTCCTTGCCCGAGTCGGGTGAATATGTGGTGCGCCTGCGCTGGTCCCGGTACTTGAGCACCTCCAATGGCTGCATGCGGCCAACTGAAGACGGGTGGTCGATGGTCGTTGTTGAACGCCCCGGCATAGCCAAGATCGAAGGCAGCTTGCAGCCCCGCCATTGTGATTCAAGTACTACCAAGGCCTCCCACGCCATCACAGATCGGTGAGCCTAGTCGCGTTCTTTGATCATTAGGTGGGACCTGCGGCGTGGCTTCCTGCGGGCCTGGCTCACGCATCGTGAGCGGTCTGTGCGGCGCAGTATGGCTATACCTCGGACTGGCCGCCGCGCTGGTTTCCCGGACACCCCGGATGCCAGCGCGAGGATAAGGCACCACATCCCGCCCTTCGCACACCTGACTCGCGCTACGTCGGCAGCAAGATGTGACTCCCTGACTGCCGATCAAGGAACTCCATGACCTCGGTCTGGTCCACGCCTGGGAACGCCCCGGCAGGCAAGCTGGCTAGCAAGGCGGAGTGCACTCGGGCACTCGGCCAGCTCGCATCCTGCCAGCGAGCGGCGAGCTCAGGCGGCGGCTGCGTGCAGCACGTCGGGTCGGGACAGCGGGACTTTGAGCGGTGCTGGGTGCCGCGACCCCGGAACCACTTGACGTGCTCATACGGCGTCCCGACCGATACCGAAAACGCCTCGCGCTCGCCCTCCTCTGCCACCGCAGTGCACCAGAAGGTTCC
>JAICEV010000474.1 GCA_025923975.1 Propionibacteriaceae bacterium | reverse complement strand
TACAGCTTCGACTGGGACGACATCACAGTGATAGCTCCCGGCGAGAACGGGCTGCTCATTGGCTCAGAGGACAATTTGGCCGAGGCCTGGTGCGTGCAGAAGTCCAACTTCGCCAGCCGGCATGGCCGTCTTACGCGGGCTGACCGGATTGCAGACCAGCTCCTTGACATCGTCGAGCTACACGATCCACCAATCGAGGATAAGAACAACGGGCTACGCATCCGCCGCGCGCGTCCTGACGAACCCAAGTTGCTCGCCCGGCTGGAACGTGCCGCGAGCGAGGAGGCACTGGCTCACATCTTCCCGCCGCATCAATATCCATATCCGGCCGGCGCGGTCACCAGGCGTTGGCGCCGGGAACTCCGTGACCCGCTGATGCATGCCTATCTGCTCGAGATACAGGACGAGCCGGTGGGCTACGTCGCTTTCAACGGGGACACAGTGCATCACCTCGGCGTCGCGCTGGACCACCACCGGCAGGGATACGGCACCGCGCTACTGGAGTTCGCTTGCATGGAGATCTTCGCCGCCGGTGCCCGCGAGGCGTTCTGTTGGGTGCTGACCGACAATCACGTGGCACGCGCGTTCTACCGTTCCCGGGGCTGGATTGAGACCGGCGAGCGGCGGCACTCTGAGTATCCCCCGCACCCCCAGTCGCTGCAGATGATGTGCAAGAACCCGCATGCGCCGCGGCGTAGCCTCTGATGGCGCTCGCCGACGGTTTGCCGACACCAGGAATCATGGCCCAGTGACGATACGTTCCGCTGTTGCCACCTGGGACAGCCAGCCTGTGCGGCCTCGCTTCCAGCAGCTGCTGTTCGCGATCGCAGGGCTCGCGCTGTTGCCAGCACTGGCGGCAACGGGCATGCGATTGTTCCCTCCAAGCGATGACGCCAGCGCCCAGGTAGCGGCCTTCATTCCCTATAGCCTCCTCGGCTATCTGTTGGCGCTTGTCTGCCTACTGACGGCGCTAGTGGGGGCCAGACGCCGCCTGGTGCCAGCCGTGATCACTGTGACTGTGGCGGTACTGACGGCCTGTCATGTGGCGTGGCTAGCACCGCATTTTGTGGATGATCATCGAGCCGCTGCGACGCCGAAATTCCGGTTGATGAGCCTCAACACGTTCAAGGGGGGAGCGGAATCCAGCCAGGTGGCCAAATGGGCAGCGCGGGTCGATGTCGTGATCTTGATTGAGACAACACCCGCTGCTGTGCAAGACCTGGAACGGTACGGCTGGGACAAGCGTTTTCCGTATTCATTAGGCGATCCGAGGGACAACCTGTCGAACACCGCGGTCTACTCGCGATTTCCGCTGAGCCGCAGCAGTCAGATCGGCGATACCTTGTTCCAGCAGTGGGTGACAACGATCCGCATCCCTGATATCGGCCGCATCCGGCTAATGGCCGTGCATCCGTGCAACCCGTACTGTGGCGATGATCGCTGGAGTGCCGAGCATCGGCTACTACGCCGAACGGTGATCGACAACCTAAACCAACCACTGGTAGTGGCCGGTGACTTCAACGCCGTGGACGATCATGGACCAATGCAGGCACTGCGGCGCGCCGGACTGAAAAATGCCACAGACGTCGCCGGCGCCGGCTGGCTTCCGACCTATCCGGCCAACCGCCAGTTTCCACCGTTGCTTCCGATCGATCACGTCATGATCAACAGCGACCTAACAGCCACCTCAGTGACGAGTTTCACGGTTTCCGGTACCGACCACCGCGGCCTGCTGGCAACCCTTGCCGGAACCGATGAGCAGGAGCAGAGCTCCTAGGCAGCAGGGCGGTGCATCGCACATCGCCTTAATTCACCACGATGCTGACAAGCTTGGGTGCACGGATGATCACTTTGGCGACATCGCGGCCGGCCAGAGCGCGTACCACCGATTCGTCAGCCAAAGCCACAGAGCGCAGCTCCTCCTCACTGATGTTCGGAGGTACCTGCAGCCGGCCACGTACTTTGCCTTGGATCTGAACCACACAGGTCACCGATTCGGTTACCAGCAGGTTTTGATCAACGGTTGGCCAGGTGGCGTTCGCCACCGATGGGGCGTGGCCCAGCCGTTCCCACATCTCCTCAGCGACGTACGGCGCCACCAGGCTCAGGGCGATGGTGACCACCTCTGCAGCCTCGCGAACAGCGGGGTCGGCGGAACCCGCCGAACCATCCATTGCCTTACGAGTGGCATTGACCAACTCCATGATCCGAGCGATGGCCACATTGAACCGCTGCCTGGCAATGCTTTGCTCGATGTCAGCCAGTAGCCGATGGGTTTCCCGGCGCAACCCGACATCGCCATCGCTGAGCGGGACGCCCGGCGCGCTGCTCACCTGATCGGCCAGCCGGTACGCACGTTGCAGGAATTTCAGCGAACCCGCAGGGGATACGTCGGCCCAGTCGATGTCTTCCTCCGGCGGGCCCGCGAATACGACTGTCAGCCGCACTGCGTCCACGCCGAATGCGTCGATCTGAACACCCAGATCGACCCCGTTGCCCAACGACTTGCTCATAGCCCTGCCCTGGTTGATCACCTGACCCTGGTTCAACAACCGGCGCATCGGCTCCTCGAAGTCCACCATGCCCATGTCGTACAGCACCTTGGTGAAGAAGCGCATATACAGCAGGTGCAAGATGGCATGCTCGACACCGCCGACATATTGGGTGACCGGCATCCAGCGGCGCACGTCGGCTGGGTCGAAGGGGCCATCCTCATAGCCTGGCGAGCAGTAGCGGAAGAAGTACCACGAGGAGTCCACGAAGGTATCCCTGGTGTCGGAGTCACGCTTCGCGGGCCCACCACACTGAGGACACTCAACGTTGACCCACTCAGTGGCCGCGGCCAGCGGCGAAGTTCCCTTGGGGACGAGATCGGTGCC
>JAICEV010000473.1 GCA_025923975.1 Propionibacteriaceae bacterium | reverse complement strand
GATGTCGCGGGGATATCGTCGGGGCGGCTGACCGCCACGGTGCGGTGGCAGCCAGCAGAATGCGGCGCTCCGCGCCGGCGATGATGTCGCGGACCTGGTGCACCACGTCTGGATTCACCGAGATTGAAGTAATGCCCAGCTGCACCAGCTTCTCGGCGTACTCAGGTCGGTCAGAGGGCGCCTGACCGCAGAGCGAGGAGCTGATGCCGGCCTCTTGGCAAGCGCCGATGATGCGGGCAATGGTGTCGAGGACGGCCGGGTCCGCCTCGTCGAACAGCTCCGCGCACACCTCGGAATCCCGATCCACCCCGAGCACAAGTTGGGTCAGATCATTGCTGCCGATAGAGACACCTTCTATGCCCATCTCTGCATACGTAGGGATCCAGTAGGCCACCGAGGGACCCTCAGCCATCACCCAGACGGGAAGGCCCGCGGCACGGGGATGCGCCTGTACGAGATTGAGGCAGCGCTCCAGCTCCCACGCCGTCCGGACGACGGGGATCATGAGACGAAGGTTGTGGGTGGCATCCGCGACACGGCCGAGCACCTCCAGCTCAAGATTGAAAAGATCCGGCTCGTGGCTGTAGCGATAGCACCCGCGGTAACCGATCATGGGGTTTGCCTCGTGTGGTTCGTACGCCTCCCCGCCTTGCAAGCCGCGGAATTCGTTGGTGCGGAAATCGATGCTGCGGTAGACAACCGGGCGAGGTGCGAATGCGCTGGTGATCTGCAGCAATGACTCTGACATAGCGTCGACGAAGCGGTCCTGCTGACCACGTTCGATCAGCCGGCGCGGGTGGACACCATTCAGGGCGTCGGCCACCATGAATTCGGCTCGCAGCAGGCCGACGCCGTCCACCGGCAGGGCGGCGACTTCCTCGGCATGTTCAGCGACGGCCAGATTGACGTAAAGCCTGGTCGCCAACGGTGAAACGGGTTCTGGCAGCGGTTGGGAGGGTCTCTGAACGGTGATCGGAGCGGCCGCGCCGGCGTAGACCTTGCCGGTTCGTCCGTCGACGGTGACTTCTTGGCCGGTACGCAGGCTCGTGGTGGCGTTGCCGGTGCCGACAACGCAGGGTAGCTGAAGCTCGCGGGAGACGATCGCCGCGTGACAGGTGACGCCGCCTCCGTCGGTGATCAACGCGGTCGCGCGGCGCATCGCGGGCACCCAGTCCGGACTTGTCATCTCCGCGACCAGAACCTCGCCGTCGCGGAATTCGGCCTGCTGGTTGGGGGAGGTGAGGATCCGCACTCGTCCTGACGCGCGCCCTGCAGATGCCGCCAAGCCGGAGAGCAACAGCGCCGGGGCCGTGGAAGCCGCCTCACGCGACTCCGATGCCGGCTGGGCGCCCAGAGTGGTGATCGGCCGCGACTGAACAAGATAGCTGGCACCATCAGCCCGAGCCCATTCCAAGTCCTGAGGGGTGCCATAGTGCCGTTCGGCACGTAAGCCGAGTTCGGCAATCGCGATGATCTCAGCCTGGCTGAGGGTACGCCGGTCTACTTCACCGGCGTCCAGCGGCTGCTCAACGTCAGCGCCGCCCGGGCCGCGAACGATCTTGAACTTCTGTTTACCTTGACGAACCGAGATCAGCCGTGGACCGACCTTGTCCAAAATGTAGGTATCCGGCTCGACGCGGCCGCTGACAATGGCCTCACCCTGGCCGAACACCGACTCGATGATCATCCGGTCGCGGTCCCCGGTGGTCGGGTCGGCCGTGAACATCACACCCGACACTTCAGAGAAGATCATCTTCTGGATGATGACCGCAATCGCCGGCTCCTCGCTCAGCTGTTGCTCGGCCCGATAGGCCAACACTCGCTCGCCATACAGTGACGCCCAACAGTTCTTGATGCGCGCCATCACATTGCGGAGTCCGATGACATTGGTGAAGCTCGCATTCATCCCGGCAAACGAGCTGTCGCCGGCATCCTCAGTCGTGCCCGATGACCGCACCGCGACGGCGACATCGTGCCCGAGCGTGCGATATGCGTTCTCTATAGCATCTGCAATCTCGGCCGGGATGGGCGTGGCCAGGATTTCTTCGGATGCCGCCCGCTGCGTCTGTGTCAGCGAGATGGGATCGTCGGCATTAAGTTTGCTCAGCAGCCGCGCCAGTCGCTCCCGTGCGCCTGACCCCGAAATGGCTTCGAGATACGCGGCTGCGGTCACCACGAAGCCGGGCGGTACGGGTAATCCGGCGGTCGTCAGCTCGCCAAGGTTGGCCCCCTTTCCACCAACCAGCGCCACATCGGTGAGACCGATCTCGGTGAACCAGCGAATTGCTTCCATTGCCGCATCCTCTATTGACAACTTGTCTGATGGTCACAAATGTCGGTCAATAAGGTGATAGCCAGTAGGGTCAAAGGTCTCCATTCGGGATCGGTCGGCCGGTGGTCCATCGGATTGGTGGGAGTCCCCAGCCGGGGGGCGAAGCAGCCCGCGAATCCAGGGACTATCGACCCTGTCGTCGCTGGAACTTCTTGATCACGCTGTGAAATAGAGCCACTGCGATCCAGCCCACGGCGGGCGCTGGCTCGCCCAAGACATTCGGCATCAAGGAGCTTCGGAATGACCACTGTTCAGGAAGAGACGAAGGCGCTACTCAGAAAGGCAGTGGAGCGGGCCAGCTTCGCACCGTCGGTCCACAACACCCAACCGTGGCACTTTGTGATTCGACCAGACGCTCTCGAGTTGCACGCGGACAACGATCGACAGCTGAGAGCACTGGACCCTACAGGCCGGCAAATGGTCCTCAGTTGTGGCTGTGCATTGTTCAATGCCCGAGTCGGCTTGGCCGCCGACCGCGTCGTACAGGTGGACCGCTTGCCGGACCCTGCCAAGCCTGACTTGCTTGCTCGACTCACCCTGCTTGACAAACCCGCCGCGTGGACGCCGCTGGTCAG
>JAICEV010000472.1 GCA_025923975.1 Propionibacteriaceae bacterium | reverse complement strand
GGAAATCGCCGCTCCGATGACACTTATCGATCACGCCCCGACACCAGCGGCGCACAGTCGAATGAGGCTGCGGTCTTGTTCACCTCGGGTGCCACCGGGCCACCCAAAGGAGTCGTCTATCGACATCACCAGTTGCTAGCTCAGCTCGATCTGCTGCGTACTCTCTGCGATGTCACCCCGAGTGATCGACTCGTGGCGGCCTTTGCGCCCTTCGCGCTGTACGGTCCGGCCTTGGGCATCGGGGCCGCAGTGCCCCAGATGGATGTCACCAAACCAGGCACCCTCACCGCGGCACGGCTGGCCGAGGCGGCAGCGGCCATTGATGCCACACTGATCTTCGCCTCACCGGCCGCGCTGCGAAACGTGGTCGCTACCGCGGGCGAGCTGACTCCCGAGCAGTCCTCCGTCCTCGGGCGCATTCGCCTGGTGCTGTCGGCCGGTGCGCCGGTAGCGGTGCCACTGCTGCGCCGTCTGCAACGCGTGCTGCCGCGCGCCGAGCTGCACACTCCGTACGGGATGACCGAGGCCCTGCCCCTGACCGACATCTCGCTGCCCGAGCTTGAGGAGGCTGGTCCGGGGAACGGGGTGTGCGTGGGTCGGCCGCTGCCTGGTGTGCGGATCGGAATCAGCCCGCTGGACTCACGGGGCGGGGCTACTCAGCCACCCACCGACCAGAACGAGATCACCGGTGAGATCTGCGTGTCCGCAGCTCACGTCAAGGACCGCTACGACCGGCTGTGGGTGACCGAGAGGGCGAGTTCTCGCGATAGAGGCTGGCATCGTACCGGCGACGTCGGGCACCTCGATGCCGCCGGGCGGCTGTGGGTTGAGGGGCGGCTGGTGCATGTCATCACGACCCCCGATGGCCCGCTCACCCCGGTTGGCGTAGAGCAGCGGATCGAGGCTGGGGCGCCAGTGACAGGCGCTGCGGTTGTGGGCGTCGGCCCTCCGGGCACTCAGCAGGGCGTAGCGGTGGTCGTCCCAAAGGTCGCTGCATCCGTTGGGCTGGCGGACCGGGAGCTCGCCCGCGTCGTGAGGGTGGCCGCTGGGATACCTCTGGCCGCCGTGCTGGCAGTCGACACATTGCCGGTTGACATCAGGCACGCCTCGAAGATCGACCGGCAGCGACTGAGCCGCTGGGCCGGGCGAGTGCTGGCCGGTGCTCGAGTCGGTCGACCATAGGAAACGGAGGGCGGCGTGCGGGTGCTGGTCACCGGGGCCACCGGGATGCTTGGGAGCGGGGTGGCACGAGCGCTCGCCGAGCGGGGCGACCGGGTGACGGTGTTACAGCGGCATCCGGCTGGCTTGGGACTGCCCGAAGTGTTGACCGACATCAGCGATGCCGATGCGGTGCTGGCCGCGGTCGATGGTCATGAGGCGGTCATCCATCTGGCCGCCAAGGTGAACGTCGTTGGGCCGGAGGCCGAGTACCAACGGGTCAATGTCGAGGGCACTCAAACGGTCGTCAACGCTTGTATGACGGCTGGAGTGCGACGACTGGTGTTTGTCTCCTCGCCGTCGGTAGCTCATTCCGGCAGCTCGCTTATCGGTCGCGGCGCAGATCCCGCCGACCCGCTGGCCGCTCATGGCCCGTACCCGAGAAGCAAGGCACGCGCTGAACGGATCGCGCTGGGTGCCGATCATGGTCAGCTCGCCGTGATCGCGGTACGCCCACATCTGGTGTGGGGGCCGGGAGACAAACAGCTGGTGGCTCGGATTGTCAATCGCGCCCGCAGTGGCCGACTGGTTCTCATTGGCTCGGGAGCGGCCCTCATCGACAGCACCTACGTGGTCAACGCCGTCGAGGCGCTGCTGGCGGCTCTGGACCGCTGCGTCGAAGCACGTGGCCAGGCGTTGGTGGTGACCAATGGTGAGCCGCGCCCAGTGGCTGAGTTGCTGGCTGCAATCTGCCGCGCGGCCGGAGCGCCGGAACCAACTCGGCACGTGCCGGTGCGGCTGGCCCGCGCGGGCGGAACGGTGGTGGAGTCGCTGTGGACGCTGACTGAGGGTCTGCGTCGGGAACGCTCAGCAGACGATCCACCGTTGACCCGCTTTCTGGTCGACCAGATGTCAACGGCACACTGGTTCGACCAGCGAATGGCTCGACAGGTCCTGCAGTGGGAGCCTCGGGTCAGTCTCGACGAGGGCTTCGCCGAGCTTCAGCGCTGGTATTCAGACTCTGATAGTCAGCATTAGCCCGTATGCAGGTAGCGGCGGGCGTTCTCTTGAGCTGTCTCGCGCTCAAACCGCTGTTCGGCCTTGCTGGACGAGGCGAGGTGGAACGGTACGGATGTCACCATGACACCCGGCGTGAAGAGCAGCCGTCCTTTGAGTCGCAGCGCGCTCTGGTTATGCAGGATTTGCTCCCACCAGTGGCCGACCACGTATTCAGGGATGTAGACCGTCACCACATCCCGCGGACTTTCGCGTCGCATGTTCTTGACGTAGTCGATGATCGGATTGGTGACCTCGCGGTAGGGCGAGGCAATGACCTTGAGTGGGACTCCGGTGTCGGCCTCCTCCCAAAGCTTCACCAGGCGCGCGGTCTCATCCGGATCAATTGAGACCGTGAGCGCCTCCAGGGTGCTGGGCCGAGCGGCCTTGGCAAAGGCGAGCGCCCGCAGTGTCGGCTTGTGCAGCCTGCTGACCAGCACCACCGCCCGTACCCGACTCGGCAACGTCCGATCCTCGCCCTCGACCAGCGCGGTCTCGCGGGCCACGGTTTCGTAATGCCGTCTGATCATTTTCATGATCACGAAGAGCACCGCCATCGCGATGATCGCGATATAGGCGCCCTTGGTGAACTTGGAGACCAGCACGATGACCAGAACCGTTGCGGTCATCGTCAGCCCGATCGCGTTGATCACTCGAGAACGGATCATCCGACCGCGGGTCGCTGGATCTTTCTCGAT
>JAICEV010000471.1 GCA_025923975.1 Propionibacteriaceae bacterium | reverse complement strand
CGCAACTGAAGATCATCGAGACCTGGAACAACGTTGACAACGAGTTCATGATCAATGTGAACGAGGCGCTGGGATATCGGCTGTCGCGCATCTTCAACACCTACGAGAGGAAGCTCGACTCCGTCAGCTCAGACTCCGGCTGACTCTTCCCCCACACTTTTTCCGCAGCATGCCATGACTTGACGGGGATCCGGCGGAAACTAACCGACCTTGCGTGATTTCCTCACCCAGCAACCGGGTCGGAGGTAGGGTCCCGGCATGGTGAGCGAGCCACTCATGTCGGGTTTCCCACCGCCCGCAGAGTCGCGGGTCACGCTCGCCAACTGGCAGGACCCTCCGTACAACCGATGGTCTTTTCAACACGTGCGCGAGCTGATACCGACACAGCGGATCTCTCGCGGGACCGGGCCTTGGCGTGACTTGCCTCAGCACAGTGCTTCACCGGCATTGGACGACGTCACCGTGTACCGGCTCGCCGGGCATACATCGAGCTTCGCTGAGGTGATCGCTGAGACATGGACGGATGCGGTTGTGCTACTGCACGACGGACAGATTGTGTACGAGCAGTACTTCAACGCAATGACCGAGGAGACTCCACACCTGCTGATGTCAGTGACGAAGTCCGTAGTTGGCTGCATCGCGGGAATCTTGGTCGAACAAGGCCTGCTCCGGGCCGATGATCAGGTCAGCAACTACGTCCCTGAGATCGTCGGCTCGGGCTATGACGGTGCGACCGTCCGTCACCTACTGAACATGCGCACCGGCGTCGCATTTCGTGAGGAGTACGCCAACACTGACGCCGAAGTCCGGGTGATGGAGCGATACATGGGCTGGCGCCCCCGTGAGGAACATGACGAGGCCCGCGGGATGTACTTCTATCTCACCAAACTGGGCAGTGACACCGATCACGGCGGACCGTTCGTCTACCGATCGGCAGACACCGACATGCTCGGCTGGGTGTGCGAACGCGCTGCAGGTACACGTATGGCCGACCTCATCTCGCTGCTGATCTGGCAGCCGATGGGCGCAGAGTTCGAAGCCGAGATCACCTGCGACAGTGTCGGTTCGGCCATCCATGACGGTGGCATGTCGGCTCGCGCACGAGACCTGGCACGGTTCGGTCAACTGGTTTTAGAAGACGGCTACGTACACGACGCGTCGATTGTGCCGGAACGGTGGCTAAGCGAGGCTCGCACCCTTGATTCGGATATCAGAGGTGCCTTCGCGGCCTCTGAGTCCGAGGCAGTTCTCCCCGGCGGCTGGTATCGCAGCCAGTTCTGGTTCGCTCCAGGCCCGCTGGGAGACCTCCAGCTATGCCTGGGCATCCACGGCCAGATGGTGCTGGTCGATCGGGCGACCCGGACGGTCTCAGTCAAGCTGTCCTCCTGGCCGCCTCCGCAAGATTCCGTGATGTTGATCGACGCCATCCGGGCATTCGTCGCAGCAGGACGCCACCTGGCTGGACTTGCCGGATCGGCCGATGCTCGCAGTGTGCATAGGCCCATCGGGCTCATTGAGGGCGGCGAACACAGACGAGGTTGAGGTAGCTGACGGGTACACCAATCGGGAGTCAGAACCTGGATAAATGACAGAGTCTCAGCGCAGGCCCTGACTCACCTCGGCGTTAATCGCGTCGAAGGCGGCGAGCGTTGAGTACAGCTTCCAGGAGTCCTGCGGCGTCGGCCAGCTCGACAGCTTGACCGCCACCAAACCGGTAGCGCGGTCGACGTAGATCATCTGCCCGTGGATGCCCAAGCACAGCAGCACCTGCCGGTCCGGCCATGGGAACCAGAACTGATTGCGGTACATGCCACCCGGCATCCGGGCGCCGTCCGGGCTTGAGGCGAAGGCCTCGCGAGAGTCCGGTCCGCCCGCGAAGCTGTCTTCGATCCAGGCCGCCGACACGACCTGGTGGTTGTTCAGCGACGTCCCGTCTCGGGCGATCATTGCTCCGAACCGAGCAAGATCGCAGAGTGCTGCTGACACACCGCCGTCAAAAAGGCCTGTGCCCTCGGCGTCGACGCCGACATTGGCGTCAAAGTCGGTGCCCAGCCGCGACCAGATCAGCTCCCCCACCAGTTTGTGGAAACGCTCACCAGCCGCAGACTCACACACCCAGCCCAAGACATCGGTCTCACAACTGCGGTATTCGTAGGGGCCACCGTGCTCGCGGGCCTGGCGGAGCGTGAGCAAGAAGCCGCGAAGCGTCGGCGGCACATCAGGTGAGCGGCGTGGTGCCCAACCGATCGCCTGCTCCAGTTGCCGGACCCCGGAATCCGGATCCAAGTAGTCCTCGGAGAATTCAATACCGGATCGCATGTCGAGCAAGTGACGCACTGTGGCCTGGCGGTAGCCGCTCTCCGCAAGCTCTGGCACGTACCTGGTGAGCTCATCGTCCACACTGATCGCGCCCTGGCCGACCAACGCACCGACCAGGATGCCGACGATGGACTTGCTTACCGACATCAGCAGGTGCAGCGTGGCTGGCTCCATCGCGCCCGCGTACTGCTCGGCGAGCAGCCGGCCATCGTGCGCCACCAGCCATCCGTCGGTCTCGGTGGCCTTCATGATCGCGCTGACCGTGGTCCACTCCCCGTCTGCGTCTCGGCAACCAATTTCGGCCACCGGCATGATGTTCCGAGACAGCGGAACTGCGGCCTCGGATCCTCGCGATATCAGTGCCGTCGGGAAGATCTCCGCGATGTGGCAAAAAGTCCAGCCGACCTGATCGGCCGTTTGCCAGTTATCGAGGGTGACCGGGAAGCGCGGGCGGCTCGCCGATGAGCCGATCACGACGGTGCGTCACTCACTTCGCCATAGATGGCGCCGTCGCGACAGGTGCCGCTTGGGCGTCGGCGCCGGCCAGAGGTAGTCCAAAGTACTGACCGCGAATTGAGTCGATGAGGTGCCTGG